>PMUF01000048.1 GCA_003167015.1 Chitinophagaceae bacterium
GCTGGCGAATGCATAGGAAGGACGCGGTTCTGCGGCGTCAGACGAGGGTGAATATTATGAAAGCATTGGTTTGTATTCAACCGGGTGAATTTGCCTATAGGGAGATCGAAACGCCTTTGGCCGGCCCGGGGCAGGCGATCATCAAAATACGTCGCATTGGCATTTGCGGCACTGATCTGCATGCTTTTGAGGGCACACAACCTTACTTCGACTACCCGAGGATATTAGGTCATGAACTGGCGGGCGACCTGGTGGATGTCGACAAGGCGCCGGGTTTTGTGGTGGGGGAAGCGGTCACGGTGATCCCTTATTTCAACTGCGGCACTTGTATTGCCTGTCGCAACGGCAAGCCCAATTGTTGTACGACCCTGAAGGTATGCGGCGTGCATATAGACGGGGGGATGGTGGATTATCTCGTGGTACCTTCCGCGGCGCTGGTGCATGGTGGCGGCCTCAGCTATGACCAGCTGGCGCTCGTCGAGCCTTTGGCCATCGGGGCCCATGCGGTAAGGCGGGCGGGGATACAACCCGGTGAATTTGTGCTGGTGGTGGGAGCGGGGCCTATCGGGTTGGGGATCATGGAGGCGGCGCGGATTGCAGGCGGGGAGGTGATTGCGATGGACATCAATGAAGAGCGGTTGCGTTTTTGCCGGGAGAAGCTGGAGGTGCTGCATACGGTGAATCCGATGGAGGTGGCGGCCGGTGGCCCGAAGGAGCTGTTGAGGCATATTACCCGTGGGGACATGCCGACGGTGGTGATCGATGCGACGGGGAGTTTGAGGGCGATAGAAGACGCTTTTCAGTATATGGCTCATGGAGCCCGTTATGTGTTGGTTGGGTTGCAGAAGGGGGAGATCCGGTTCAGTCATCCGGAGTTCCACAAGCGGGAAGGAACGTTGATGAGCAGCCGGAATGCGACGCGCGCCGATTTTGAGCTGGTCATGGATTCGATGCGTCGCGGGTTGATCGACCCTACGACCTATATCACGCACCGGGTGGGGTTCGACGAGGTGAAGGCGGAGTTTGCCGGCTGGCTGGACCCCGCGAGAGGGGTGATCAAGGCGATGGTGGAAAAGGAGTAGCGGGGAGATGGCGAAAAGAATAAAACGATTATAGATAGTGAGCAAAAAAGTATTGTCATTCGGGGAATTGTTATTGCGGATATGCCCGGATGCCGGCGGGGGTTGGCTGAAGGAGAATAGTTTACCTTTTTATGTAGGCGGGGCTGAGGCTAATGTGGCCACGGCGCTGGCCTTATGGGGGATACCATCGGCCTATTTTAGCGCTGTACCGGACAACCTGCTGGCCCGCCAACTGGCCGGATACCTGGAGGAGAAAGGTGTCGATATGTCGCGGGTGTTATACCAGGGTGAGCGGTTGGGGCTGTATTTTCTGCCTAAGGGTAAGGATGTGAAAAATGCGGGTGTGATCTATGACCGGGGCCATTCTTCTTTTTCGGCTTTGAAGCCCGGGGAGATCGATTGGGATGCTGTGCTGTCGGATGTAGGGTGGCTTCATTTCAGCGCTATTTCGCCGGCGCTGAATCAGCCTGTCGCTGAGGTGTGCGGAGAGATGCTGCGGGCAGCCGCGGAAAAGAAGGGGATCACCATTTCGGTGGATCTGAATTACCGGCCGAAGCTGTGGCAGTATGGGGTGGCGCCGACGGCAGTGATGCCGGCGCTGGTGCAATATTGCGACCTGGTGATGGGCAATCTCTGGGCGGCGGAAAAGATGCTGGGTATTCCGGTGGACTCTTCTTTGACGGGTACGGACCGGAAGGAGGATTACCTGGAGCATGCGCGCAGGAGCAGCGAAGCCATTCTGGCGGCGTTTCCGCGGGTGAAGCAGGTGGCGAAGACTTTCCGGTTTGACCGGGGAGAGGGGGGGATACAGTATTATACAGCTTTTTATGGGGATGGTAAGCTTTATGCTTCCCGCGAATATTTTTCCGATAAGATACTAGACAAGGTGGGCAGCGGGGATTGTTTCATGGCGGGGCTGATAAGAGGATTGTACACGGGGCAATCTGTTGCAGACACATTAGAGTTTGCGACGGCGGCGGCTTTTCAAAAATTATTCATTCCCAGCGATGCGACTGATCAACGGGAGACGGACATTCAAAAATTTATGACGGATTATGGGCGATAAACAAAAGATTGTACTTAGCATCATAGGACAGGGCGTGCTGCCGCTGTTCTACTATAACAGTCCTGCGGTGAGCCTGAAGGTCGTACAGACCTTGTACAAGGCAGGTGTCAGGGCGGTGGAATACACCAACCGCGGTGCGGCGGCGCTGGATAATTTCACGATAATGAAGAAGGCACTGGCGGCGGAAGCGCCGGATCTTTACCTGGGTATCGGTACGGTGAAGACGCCGGATGAAGCCACGGCGTTCGTCAAAGCGGGAGCTGACTTCATCATTGCGCCGATCGTCAACCCGGCGGTAGCGGCGGTGGCTGCGGAGGCCGGGTTGTTGTGGATGCCCGGATGCATGACGCCGACGGAGATATTCCTGGCGCAGCAGCACAAGGCGGAAATCATCAAGCTGTTTCCTGCAAATATGCTGGGGCCGGAATTTGTCCACTCCATCCGGGACCTTTTCCCGGGTCAGCTGTTCATCCCTACGGGCGGAGTAGAGATCGACGAGGACAATATCCGTGGCTGGTTCAAGTCAGGGGTTTGTGCGGTGGGCATGGGCAGCCGGCTGATCAGCAAGGAAGTCCTGGCGGGG
>PMUF01000198.1 GCA_003167015.1 Chitinophagaceae bacterium
AGCCCGCCCGGGCTATTCAGTTCCGTTAAGGAGAGAGCGCCGGCGGAATCTTAGGGCAATGATGCCAAATGCGACAAGATGATACCCGTAGCGACCGCGGCGTTCAGGGATTCCGCCTTGCCGGAGCCGGGAATCGTTATCCGATGAGTAGCCAGTTCCATCAGCCCGGGCCTGATGCCCTTGGATTCATTGCCGATGACGAGCCACCCCTTTGCGGTACGGTGTATGCCATAGAGCTCCTTCCCTCCCAGCACCGCCGCATAAACAGGCAGATCCGGGTACTGCTGCAT
The DNA here is from genome assembly GCA_003167015.1 of Chitinophagaceae bacterium. Classification (GTDB taxonomy): domain Bacteria; phylum Bacteroidota; class Bacteroidia; order Chitinophagales; family Chitinophagaceae; genus Puia. Next base: position 291 of record PMUF01000198.1, read on the forward strand.
GATCCCTGCCGGATCATCGTATATGACCTGTACCCTACCGATGCTGCCCATCGTGGACTGGATGGCTTTTGCATTGAAGGCGTCGGCGCTGTCACCGGTACACAGCACCCGGGAGATACCGAACCAGTCCGCAATCCTGATGATAGTGCCCAGGTTGCCCGGATCCTGTACCCCATCCAGTACTATTGTTATTCCCTCGTTATAATCCGGCGGCGGAAACGATGGTTTTTCGAAAAGAGCCAGGACCCGGTTGGGGGTAGACAATCCCGAAAGTCTTTCCAGCTCTGCTGCACTTACCGCCTGGACAGGCACAGCCGCAGGCAATTCCACTTCGGATATCCATTCTTTCAACGCATAGACCTGTCGGCATCGGATACCAGAGACGTGCAGCAACTCTTCCACGATCTTAGGCCCTTCCGCAACAAATACAGCTTCTGCGTCACGGAATTTTTTATGGCCTAAACTTTGAATATATTTGACTTGCGATTTCGTTACCAGCATTGCTCTTCGTTTATATACAAAAAGTTAAAATCGAATTGGGTTTGTTCAATCTGTTCATTCTGAGGCGCCGGCAATTTACTGTATCTTTTCTCAACCCTGCATTACCCAACCGGGCAAAGCTCGTCGCTGGAATCCTACTGGTAACGGTATCCTTCATGTTATTCTTCTCCTGCACGGTTCCCAGAAAGTATCCTCACGGGCGGCCCTTTGTCTTCGCCGTCAATATCAAGGTAGAAGGCAACCTGCTGCCCGCTGACAGACAGGACCTGGCTACAAAACTGTCCAATCAGCTGGATGACAGCCTGCGGGTACAGGAAGTTTCCATCGCCGGGATCTACAACCGGGTGATGACGCCCCCCGTATTCGATTCCGCCAACCTGCGGCGTTCCATCGGGTTCATGGTGGCCCTGCTGAACGCATCGGGCTATTACACACCGGTCATTAAAGATACGATCCGCAGGGACACAATCCGGTTCCATCGTCACCCTGATAAGAACGAATACCGGGTCATGATCGATTTTCATGTCTGGCCCGGTAAACAGACACGGCTGGATTCTGTCGGCTATGCCCTCACGACCCCGGCATTGCAAGCCCTGGCCCTGAAATACCGCAACCAATCCCTCCTGCAAAAAGGGCGGCCTTATTCCAAACAGATGCTCTCAGACGAACTGGACAGGCTGGTAGTCCTGTTCCGCAACCATGGCTATTATAAATTTTCCAAAGAGAACCTGTTCATCGAAAGGGATACGGTGCTGGCCGGGCTGCTGGATCCTACCCTCGACCCCTTTCAGCAGGTCGCCCTGCTGGACGAGCTCAAACGAAGAAGAGAGCACCCCGCGATCAGTGTAGTGGTCAGGCAACGACCGGTCACCGACTCGGCCAGCATCATTCAATATTCCATCGGCCATGTCACGATCTACCCCGACCTCTCGGTCATCCCGGAAGACACCGTCATCGTCAGCAATATCGACACCGCCTCGGCACATGGGTTCTCCATCATTTCGCATTCCGATAAATTCAAGCCGCTCGTGCTGACGGATAACGTTTACCTGCGGCCGGATGATCAGTATACGCTGCAAAACTATATCCGTACCTACAACCGGTTCAACCAGATGGGGGCATGGCAGCAGACAAGCATCACCCTCGACCCTTCCGAAACGGCCGATTCGGTGCTGGACGCCAATATCAAATTATACCCGAAGAAAAAATACACCATTTCTACGGACCTGGAAGCCAGCCGTAATACCAACGATATCATCACCACGGGCAGCCTCTTCGGCACAGCCATCAACCTGGGCCTGCATAACCATAATGCCTTCGGGGAATCCGTACAGACTTCTACCAACCTCCGTGCCGGCGTAGAGCTGGGATACAACTTTATCGAGACCAGCGATTTCAGCGTCTCACATAGTCTCGAATTTCCGAAGATGATCGTCCCTCAACCGCTGAAAAGCATCCCGCCGTTCAAATGCTTCTGGAAGCACCGTGACAGCGTCCGGACGATCATTAACGCCAATGCCTCTTATACGGACCGGTACCAATTCTTTACCGTCAAGTCGATCAACGGATCTTTCGGCTATGAATTGAACCAGGGGAATAAGTCCTATTTGTGGCGACCCATCAATATCGAATATACCCAGCTGAACAAAACCGACAGCTTCCAGAATTATCTCGACACGAACCCTTCGCTGAACCTCGCCTTCCGCAGTGGCCTGGTGATGAGTACGCAGTTTGTTTACACTTCAGTGAAGAAGCATGGTATCCGCACCAATTACTTCACATTCAGCGCCGAATCCAGCGGCGCCTTGCTGGGCCTGATTAAGAGACTGGATTCGGGAGCGCTATGGCGTTTTGTCCGCGCCAATATCGACTACCGTCACCATATCGACTACCGGCGTACCCAGCTGGCTTGGCATGCTTTTGCCGGGGCCGGGCTCGCATACGGCAAACTCACCCCGGGAGGCGAAGAAACCCTGCCCTTTTACAAAGCTTTTTTCGCTGGCGGCCCCAATAGCATGCGCGGCTGGCAGATCCGGGAACTCGGCCTGGGGTCCGCCCCTTATTACGACACGGCCCAGAAAGGCGTCCTGGACAGGTTCGGGGATATTCAGCTGGAAGGGAATATCGAATGGCGCTTCCCGATTGGGTCTGTGCTCGGGGTCAAACTGCTCAGCGCCATCTATGTGGATGCCGGCAACATCTGGGACCGTCACCCCATCGACACCTCGGCAGCTCAAAAAGGCAGCGATTTCCAGCTGGACAGATTTTATAAGGAATTCGCCGTAGACGCCGGCACCGGCCTCCGCCTCAACTTCGATTGGTTTATCATCCGGTTCGACTATGCTTATAAAATAAAACAACCGGAAGAGGTCGATAATGACGGCTCCAATCGCTGGTTCTATAATATGAATCTCTTCAAGGGACAGTTCCAGCTGGGTATCGGCTATCCGTTCTGAAATTTCTCCTCTATATATTGCTCCGCCGCCGCCATCGACATCGCCTGGTCAAGGCGGTATTCGCCGATCCTGGTGCGGCAAAGACTACTGAGGTATCCGCCACATCCCAGCGCGGCCCCAAGATCATTGGCCAGACTACGGATATAAGTCCCCGTTGTACAAACGACCCGAAAGGTCAGCACGGGCGGCTGAAAATCGGTCAGAACAAATTCTTTGATGGTAATACGACGGGGATCCAGTTTAACTTCCTTCCCCTGCCGGGCCAGTTCGTACACTCTTTTCCCATCCTTTTTAATAGCCGAATGAATGGGCGGCGTCTGCCAGATCTCACCGGTAAATTCGCGGGCGATGACGGCAGTGACACCTGCTTCGGTCACGGCTGAGTAGTCCCGCAGGTCGACCGGTTGGCTTTCCAGGTCGTAAGTGGGGGTTTTGGCGCCGAGGGTAATGGTTCCGGTGTACTCCTTTTCCTGCGCCATGTATTCATTGATGCGCTTGGTATATTTGCCCGTGCAGAGGATCAGCAGGCCGGTGGCCAGGGGATCCAGCGTTCCGGCATGGCCGATCTTTCTGGTCTTCACCAGCCGCCGAAGCTTTTTCACCACATCGAAAGAGGTCCAGTCAAAAGGCTTATCGATCAGCAATACCTGTCCCTGTTCGAAGAAATGCGGTTGGCCGGCGGCATTGTCAGCAGCGGTATGTTCCATCGGAACAAAGATAGATCAAATGGCCAGCCTCGCCTTGATTTCCAAATATTTATTGACGGTCTGCACGGTGAGGTTCTCGGGGGCCGTCAGGATGGTGGCGATGCCATGCTGGCTCAATTCCTTTACGATCAGTCTTTTTTCATAGGCAAACTTCTCGGCAATCGTCTGCGTGTATACGCCCTCAATGGAATCCGCCTTTTTTTCCCGGATCTGCTGCAACCCCGTATTTTCAAAAAAGACGACGAGGAGAAGATGATTTTTGGCAATGGAACGGATATAGGGCATCTGTCGCTGCAATCCTGACAAAGATTCGAAGTTGGTGAAGAGCACAATAAGGCTCCGTTGCGTAATGCGGGTCCGCACAAGAGCATACAACTTTTCATAGTCCGTCTCCTGAAAGCGTGTCTGCTGATTATAAAGGATCTCCAGGATATGGGTCATCTGCATGGCCTTCCGTCCAGCCGGAAGAAAAGTGCCGATCTGGTCCGCAAAGGTCAGTATCCCTGCCTTGTCCTGCTTGACCAGAGCCACCCGTGCCAGCACCAGCGTGGCATTGATCGCATAGTCCAGCAGGCTCATGCCGTCGAAAGGCATTTTCATCACCCGCCCCTTGTCGATCAGGCAATAGATCTGCTGGCTCTTTTCGTCGGTAAAGCTGTTAACCATCAGCTGGCCCCCCTTGCGTGCCGTTGCCTTCCAGTTAAGGCTGCGGAGATCGTCGCCGAGGACATATTCCTTGATCTGCTCGAACTCCAGGCTATGCCCCAACTTGCGAATACGCTTGTTGCCGCTCTCCGCCAGGTTATTGGATCCCGCCAGCAGTTCGAAATGCTTCAGCGCCTGGTAGGAAGGCAAAACCTTGACCATACGATCGGCCGGCAAAATCTTGCGCCGGACCAGCAACCGGAAAGGACTCCGGATAAACACATTGATGGCATGAAAAAGATACTCCCCCCGTTGCTTGGGCTGCAGGGTATAATCCAGATCGCAGCTCTCTCCGGCCTTCAGGTTGGTATGCAGGATGAAATCCCGCTGTTGGAACTGATCGGGCAATTCGTCGATGATCCGCAGCGATACCGGGAAGGGATAATTGTTCCTGACCACCAATCGTACCGGGTTGAGGTCTCCGTTGCTGAAACGGTCGGATAATTCCCGCCGGACGGAGACGGGGTCCCGTCGCGTGAACAGCACGACATAATCCAGGATTGTCGCCACCGCGAGGAATAACAAAAAGAGCTGGCCCACGGTGAATAGAAAAGGTATGCCGTAAGCGACGACGAATAAAAGGATAACGACAACGAATAGCCGGTAGAAGCGCCGGCCAAAGAACAGAGATTTATAGAATCGTTTCAACATATTAATTTCTTAGCGCGGCACCTCGATCGACCGGATAATCTCATTGATCACATCATCGGCGGAAGCGCCTTCCATCTCTTTTTCCGGGGTCAGCACCAGGCGGTGACGGAGCACTGCAGGCGCCGTATAGACGATGTCCTCCGGGGTGACGAAATCGCGCCCCCGCATGGCCGCTATAGCCTTGGAACCATTGAGGATGCCGATGGAGGCCCGGGGGGAAGCGCCCAGATAAATAGACTTATGATTGCGTGTGGCCCCTACGATAGCGGTGATGAACCTGATCAGCGGCTCTTCGACATGCAGACCGCGCACTTTATCCCGCAACTGACCGATCTGGTCGGCATTCAGCACCGAAGCCACCAAATCCAGGCGAATATCGCCCCGTAGCTGGTGGTGATGGGTGACGATCCGGAACTCCTCGTCAGGGGTGGGATACAAGACATTGATCTTAAAGAGAAAACGGTCGAGCTGGGCCTCGGGGAG
>PMUF01000519.1 GCA_003167015.1 Chitinophagaceae bacterium
CGGCAGGCGGTATCCCATCGACGATGGATGAATGAACGTCCAGCTGATGCATGTCTTCCCCATTTTCCATCTGTCCGCTCAAATAGGCCAGCCACCAATTGTTGGTCTTCAGCTGGGTCTCGTGGGCGCTGCGGTCCTCGGCGCGCCATTTGTCCACGTTCTCCTGCAGCGGTCCCGCCGTCCGGAGCTTGCCGACTTCATCCAGAGCAGAAGCCACCAGCTTGTCCGCATTCTCCGGAGCACAGCCGAAATTGATGATGAAGGTATACCTGGCCTCCGGCAGCTTGACCATATTGACACGTACCCCCGGGCTGTAGACACCACTTTCGTCTTCGCGTAACCGCTGGATCAACCGGATCTGCAATGCTTCCTTCAGCGCGTCAAGCCTCACCCGGTTTTCCGCGCTGTAATCGAAGGTTCCCGAAAATATCAGGTAGACTGTAGCCTTGGGTTCCGTCCCCTTATACACGATTTTGGCGAGCTGTCCGGCAGGAATATGGATGCCGAGGTCTTTGGCCTGTTCACCTGCATGCGTCGCAGGCAGCGACCCCAGGTACTTTTCCAGCAGCGGCCTGATCGTCGTGACGTCGAAGCTGCCTACGAAGGTGAAGGTCTGGCCCGATGCGTCGCTGAAGCGTTCCTTATACATACTGAAGGCCTTGTCCAAATCGATCTGGTGCAGTTTTTCCAGCGTAGGGCCGGTCCTGCGTACATTGTAATTGCCGAGGATAGCGCTGACAGTATCGCCGAAAACGCTATTCGGGTCATTTCCCCTGTTGGCCAGCCCCGCTTCCGACCGCCCGATGATGCTCTTGAACACATCCTCATCCTTCCGGGGCTCCGTAAAGTAGGCATACACCAATTGCAGGGCGCTTTCGAGATCTTTAGGCGTAGCGCTGCCGCTGATGCCCTCGGTACGCTCCCCTATATAAGGTCTGACACTGATCTGTTTGCCGGCCAGGTATTTTTCCAGTTCGGTCACATTATAATTCCCGGCGCCGCCTGCCGCTATGATCCCCGCCGCGCTGGCCGCCGACTGATAATCCGCGTCAGGATATAACGAGGTTCCACCCGGGGCAAAGGAACTGAACAGGATCTGGTCATTTTTGAAATCCGTAGGTTTGAGTACCACCTTCACGCCGTTGCTGAGGGTCAGCCGCGTTACGTGCAAGGCCGTATCCTGCTCGTCGGCCGTGATCTTTCCGGGCACAGGCTCACTGCTCAGGAAGGGTTTGGCGCTCATCTCATCTTTATACGGCTTGAGGTCTTCCGCCTCTACAGCACGCAGCCAACCGTTTACCGTAGCCGAATCGGGCAGCTGTGCCTTATCCTTCTCAGGAGCCAGTAACAGGATGTCCCGGTCAGTCGCCGTCACATACTTTCCGGCCAGCGCATCGACCTCTGTCAGGGTAATGCCAGGGAGGTCTCCCTGGACCTCGGCATATTCCTTTTCAATCCCGGGCGCCGCCTCGCCCTTCAGGAAATATTGTTGATATTCTTTCACATAAGCCTCCGACTGCGTCTTGTCCTTTTCCTTCAGCTCGGCTTCCATGGCGCTCAGATAGCTGACCTTCGCCCGGTCCAGCTCGGACTGCGTAAAGCCAAACCGTTTCACACGAACTGTCTCCCGCCACATGGCCTTGAAGCCTTTCTCCACTTCTCCCGGCCGGGCCGTCATGCTGGCATCATAGAGATCCAGTCCTCCCATGAAATCACCGATGCCCGCACTTCCCTGTACAAAGGGAGGATCGGACTGACGGGACAGTTCCCCGTAACGCTGCCCGATCATTTGGTTGAAGAGTTCCTGCGTCAGGCTCCTCCTGTAATCGGCATCCGTCTTCAAAGGCAGCGCCTTGTGCTTGATCAGCACTTCGACCTCCGTGGACGTCATTTCCTTATCCATGATGGCCACAAAATGATCCTTCCCGGTCAGGGGTACCGTATATTTAGTCCTTACCCTTTCACCTGCCGGATTCTTCAGGTCCGAGAATTTTTCTTCGATCGTGCGTTCCATCTGGTCTACGTCGATATCTCCCACCACGATCACCGCCTGCAGGTCCGGACGATACCAATCATGATAAAAGCGGCGGATCGTCTGCGGCTTGAAATGGTTCAGGACCGTATCCAGACCGATAGGAATACGCTCAGCATACCTTGAATCATTGAGGATGACCGGCCAGTAAATCCTGCGCATGCGTTCGGCGGCACCTTTGCCCAGGCGTTTTTCCTCGAGCACCACTCCGCGCTCTTTATCGATCTCTACCGGGTCGAGGGTTGCATCCTGCGCCCAGTCCCGCACGATCTGGATCCCATTTTTCAGCACGTCAGGCTTATCTGACGGAATGGGCAGCTCATAGACCGTCTCGTCAAAGCTGGTATAGGCGTTGATGTCGGCGCCGAAGCGTACCCCGTTCTTTTGCAGGTAATCCACCAGGTCATTCTTGGGGAAATGGGTGGTACCGTTGAAGCTCATATGCTCCATGAAATGCGCCAGGCCGCGCTGGTCTTCCGATTCCAGTATGGAGCCCACCTTGTTCACCAGGTAGAGTACCACCCGGTTCTTAGGTTCGATGTTGCGTCGGATGTAATAGGTCAATCCGTTAGGCAGCTTACCTGTCCGGACAGCAGGATCGAGCGGCAAAACCTGGCCCGTCCCGCTCTCCGCGACCCCACCCTGCGCCATCACTCCCGCCCACGTCGCCAACATCAGCCCCAATACCAAAACATTTTTTTTCATATTATTCATTTACATTTTTTCGTACTTCACCTTCACTTCCAATTTTTTCGTCACCGGCGGAAGACATCGTTCTTCATTACAGGTCTGATACTGGATCGTCACCCCGATCGTATAGTCTCCGGGCGCCGGCGTGCCGCCATTTTTCATTCTCCAACTCTTCATAAATTGCTGCCGGAAGATCACACTGTCGCCGCTATAGACCATGGCCCCACCACTCTTATAATGCGGATCGGGGATGATCGGAGCGTTCATTTTATCAAACCCCTCAGGAAAATTAAATTCCACCTTGGTGGGAATCCACCCACCTGCAATATTTCCCGGGGTATTAGCATAGCCGTACCACCCCTCTTTAAACTTCAGCTTGACCTCTACTATACCGGGCTCCGAACTGATCACCGCAGGCGCCTTCAATTCATAACTTACCGGCCCCTCTTCTCCACCGGTTTTGGTTTTCGGGGCTTCCGGGACTTTAAACTCATCCTGCGCGATAACTCCCTTGCGGGCTATGGCCTTTTGGGGATTCCGCTTACCCAACATCACATAGACATAGCCGCGATGCCGGAGGGTCAGGTATTTCTCATCCGTCATCTTTCCCATGACGAATCTCCTCATGCCCGAATCTTTCTGGAGACGCGCTTTCATCTTTTCCAAGCCTCCCTGCCATTCGATTTGCCGCCCGGCATCCTTTCCCGGCGACTCTAACCCAAAGTCATCAAGGTAGTTAAAGGCGACCAGGGAGTCGATATTGAATCCATTTACGGTCGGCAAAGATAAACCGATCACGAGATCCGGCACACCGTCATGGTTATAGTCGGTAACATAGATATTCGGCTGGCAACCCGGAAAGGTTTTTCGGACAGATTCACCGGTAAAAAGTGGACGCGCCGGCTCAAAACGCAAACCCTTGTCGGTTTGTACGCCCCGGAAAAAAACTACCGGGTCCTTCGTCTTCTTGTTGGCATAGAGATGGGTGACCAACAGGTCCAGCACACCATCCCCATCCCAATCGACCGGCGTGATAAAGGCCTTCATCACACCTGAATAGTGCGGTTTCTCAAATCTTTTGTGGGCTTCTTCCACTTCCTTCTCATCCGGCGGGACAATAGACAGCGGATAGCCATCGATACCGAGCAGATATTTCC
>PMUF01000595.1 GCA_003167015.1 Chitinophagaceae bacterium
CGGTTTCTTCGGGAAAAAATACAGGATTTGAGGAATGCTATCTTTTTCAGCCAGAACACCTCTTTGCTGAGGATGGCTACAACGATAGTCTCTATTTCGAAAGTGGATGAATTGGGACAAATGTGGTTTTTTATTCCCCGTCCGCCACAGGCTCTCCACGAATTCGACCGGGAGTTTCCTGTGCGGCTTGAATTCTTCCGGAAAGGGAAGAAATTTTTTCTGCATGTTTCAGGGAAGGCCTTTATCGTTACCGACCCTGAAGAGATCAACAGTCTTGTTCATGATGACATCAGGGAACTGGCTTCGGATCACCTGGTGCTGATCAAGGTCAGGATGACAAAAGCGGATTATTTCGAAAGCAGCGGCGATCTGGCCAATGCCTCCGGCTGGTGGAAAGATGTCCGAACCCAGGTGCATGCGTGGCTCTTCAATACACGTCCTGGCTACAAACCCTATCATTTGGCCGATGCACCATTGCCGATGTTATCCTGATGGCGTGGCATAGCTTTTGAGTTTTGACAGTAAAATGCTAATTATGAAAAGCTTGTCAATGTATTGTGCCATCGGAATGCTGGCTTTTGCCTGCTTCAGCTGTAACAACGGTAATTCGTCCGACAGCGCTCAGGCGGCAAAAGATTCCAACGCAACAAAAATGGATAGTACAGCAGCCGACAGTACCGGTAAGGCTGCTATCCCATCGACGGTATCGACGGCGGACCAGAATTTTGCGGTCAATACCGCTATCGCGGGGATGACCGAGATCCAGGCCGGACAGCTGGCCGAGCAGAAGGGTATGGCGCAGGATATAAAAGATTATGGCGCCCTGATGGTGAAAGATCATACTGCCGCAGCCGATAAGCTGAAGGCGATTGCCGCACAGAAGAATATTACTTTGCCATCCACCTTGTCTCCCGATGCGCAGAAAAATATCGATGGCCTGCAAAACGAGACCGGAAAGAAATTCGACAAGGACTATCTGGCGATGATGGTATCGGATCATAAGAAAGTGATCAGTGCCTTTGAAGATGAATCGAAGAACGGGTCGGACGCCGATATCCGTGCTTTTGCGGACAGTACGCTGCATACCCTGCACCAGCATCTGGACAAAGCAGAAAAATGCGAAAAAATGATGAAAAGCGGTATGTAATCGATTGATCAAATACCGACCAGACCTTACCAGATGAAGGGGCGGGCAGGAATTTATTCCTGCCCGTTTTGTTGCGAAACCAAAAGGTTTCATATATTTGTAACGTTATGGTTGCATATGCTTTCATTAAAATAGTTGGATTATGGCATCAGAAGAAACCTTCAGGCTATCGGACCAGGATGGGGTCGTTACTGCCAACGGCGTTCGCTTTGAGCGTATTCTCGATCATCCTGTCGAACGGGTATGGGCGGCGCTGACAGAGCCCGATCAGTTGTCATTATGGCTGGGGCCGGCAAGGGTCGAGGGCGGAGCCGGAGGCAATATTACCCTGCAAATGACAGGTGCAATCAATGGCGGGAAGATCCTGCAATGGAAAAAGAATGTGCTGCTGGAGTTTGAGTGGTATAAGGACTCCGTCGTCCGGTGGGAGCTGCTGAAGGAGGGACCGGGGCGGTGCCGGTTAATCTTTACGACTTTACGGGTGGCAGCATCACAACTGGAAGGAGCGGCCGTAGGATGGCATTTCCACATGGATGCGCTGGAGATCATGCTGGATGGATCCGTGGTACCCTATAAATATGCAGTTGCCCACTGGCCCGAGATCTCGCAGCCGGTATCGGCGCGTTATGCGCAGCAGGTGAGTGTAGTGCGTCAGCATCAGACGCCGCCGGCGCCATTTGTCATCGAGAGGACGCTCGATGCGCCGGTAGCGCGGGTCTGGAAAGCGCTGACCGACATGGAAGAGATCAAACACTGGAGCTTTACGATCCCTGACTTCAAGCCGGAGGTAGGATATGATTTTACGTTTGACGGGGAAAATGAGGGGCGGAAATTTGTGCATTTATGCCGCATCACGGAGGTTATCCCCGAGCGGAAGCTGGCGTATAGCTGGCGGTATGAAGATGTTTTGGGTATTTCGCATGTGAGTTTCGAACTATTTCCGGAAGGGCAGCGGACGCGACTGCGGCTGACGCATGAAGGGCTGGAGAACCTGGCGCATGCGGGCCGGGATTTTGTGCGTTCGAATTTCGAAGCCGGGTGGACGAGTATCCTCGATAAGGGGCTTGTGCCTTACCTGGCCTTAGTCTATTCGTAAGCTCTTCACCGGGTTAGCCCGGGCGGCCAGCGAGGCCCTGCTACTAACGGTCAGTATGGCTATCAGCACGGCCACGCCGCCGGCTGCCAGGAATATCCAGATATTAATACCTACCCGATAGGCAAAGCCCTGCAGCCATTGGTGCATGGCATACCAGGTCAACGGGATGCTGATGAGTACTGACAGCGCTACAGGTTTGATGAGATCTTTCGATACCAGCAGGATGATACCCGATACACTTGCACCCAGCACTTTTCGGATACCAATCTCCCTCGTCCGCTGGCCGATACTGAAGGTTACCAGTCCAAACAGCCCAAGACAGGCGATGATGATGGCCAGCGTTGTGAAGATCAGCAACAGCGTGCCCTGTTTCCGTTCCGCAGCATACTGGCGTGAGAAGTTCTCATCGAGAAAATCGTATTTGAATGGTGCGGAAGGATCGAAACGATGGTATACAGCGGCAATATGCTGCAGCGCCTGCGGAATACGGCCCGGGGTGACCCGGACATACACATTATCGTCTTCCTTCAATACCGGGGGCATTTCCAGGATCAACGGCTGGATCTTATGTTGCAGAGAATAGAAATTGAAATCTTTTGTCACACCGATCACCGTCGCCATGCCTATTTTTCCGTCGGGGCCGATCGGCAGCTGCAGTCTTTTCCCGATTGCATCGCTCCAGCCTAATTCCTTCACCATGGTTTCATTCACCAGCACCGATCCGTACTGGTCGGTCGGTTGGTCCGGTGAAAAATTGCGGCCTGCCGCTAACGAGAGCTGCATCGTCGGGAGAAAATCGGCATCGACATACAGGCTCTGGATCTGTTTGCCTTCGGTGCTGATGGAGCCTTTCTGTTCGAAATGCACAGGAAACCAGTTGCCGATATCATTATTGCCGATGGGATTGCCGGCCGCGGCCGCTGCTGCCACAGAGGGATCCTGCAGGAGCTGGGTTTTCAGGTCTTCGATGTGCTGACGGACGGCAGGGTTGGGCAGGTGAAAGGTCAGCACCTGATCCTTGTTGAATCCCAGATCCTTGTTCTGCATATAATGCAGCTGGAGATAGATGATCGATGAGCCGGCTATCAGAAAAATAGTGACGACAAACTGGAAGGTCACCAG
>PMUF01000563.1 GCA_003167015.1 Chitinophagaceae bacterium
GTAATGCCGGATACGTTGGGTATATACCACTCCTGACAGCACTTGTACAAAGCGGGCCAGGAAGATGATAAACCAGATAACGACTACCAGGGAAGCGTGTGTATTGAAATATCGGACCAGGGAATCGATGCCATTGCGGGGCGTGTGGTTTGTTCCGGTGGTGATGACCGGGGTTGTTGCTGTTGTCGTCCATCCGCCGGTTACAGCGGGCAGGTTGCCAGCCACCGGGCCTTCCGGGGCTGCAGGGATATGCAGCTGACGGTAGAAGGTGTAGCCGCTGACGGCGAGAAAAAGGATCATTCCGCAGCAAAGAAGATTATAACGGAGTGAAGAGCTGGCTTTTTTCGTCAGCACCAGGACTATTCCGGCTACGATAGCGAAGATCAGCCCTTGCCAAAGGGAGTGCAGCAGGGTCCAGCAGATGGCGCGCAGTATGGTATCCGGAATAAAGGTCATATAAAAGTATTTTATTGGTCGTCGTCTAATTTATTCAGCAGGTCTTTAATGGTATCCCATTCTTTATTGGTCGTTTTTTCGTTACCCAGCAGTTCAAGCATCAGGTTCTTCACTGATCCGTTGTACATGGCATCGACGAATTTCTTCAGGACTACTCCTTTGGTCTTTTGTTCTTCCAGGGTAGTGCTGTAGATATGTGTCATACTGCTGGCGTCTCTTTGCAACATGCCTTTTTCGTGCATGATCTGCATGAGTTTGAGGGTAGAGGTATAGCTAAGGGTCTGCCGTTGCTGGTTCAGCTGGTCGTTGACAAAGCGGACGGTGGATGGTCCATGTTTCCACAATACCTGGAGGATTTCGAGCTGGGCCCGGGTCGGTTCCGGCATCGCCTGCGGCAAGCCTTCGTCGGCCGCGGGGGAGTCGGGCTGTTCCTGGGGGGTATCTTTGCTATTCATGGGTTAAAGATATAATAAATAACGTACGAAAAAGGTTATAGGTTGTAGTTAACATTTATTTAACGCTTGGGTACAGCGGGAGTTTTAAACTATTCGACAAAATTTGTTTATTTGTCGAAATCGGATTAGTTTTGACCTTGAAAATTAATGTTCGATACGCGATGTCGGTGGACTCCACGATAAAAGATGATTTATTCCAGGAGCAGGTGATCAAGGCTGCGCAACAGCTATTCAGACAATACGGGCTGCAAAAAGTCACGATGGATGATGTGGCGAAGGCTGTTGGTAAGGGCAGGAGCTCGCTGTATTATTATTACAAGAATAAGATTGAGATTTTTGGGGCTGTGATGGATGTTGAAATCGGCGAAATCCTGGCGGAAATGGCGCGGGCAGTGGATAAAGCGGTTGGAGTGGAGCAGCAGATCTACGCATTTTGCGTAACCAAGTTAAAGGAAGCGCGGAAGAGGAGGGAATTTTATGCCACGCTGGAGGCAGCGATGGATGCGGATGAAAGATCCACCTATGCCAAAGCTGAGCATACTATCCGTGCGAAGATGATGGCGCAGGAGGGGGATTTGGTGAGGAAAATTTTAACCGGGGGCGTCGAAAAGGGAGAATTACGGCCGTTGGATCCAAAGGAACTGGAGGGGCTGGTCTTCGTGCTACTCAGCAGCATACATGGTTTGAAGCGGGAGCTGGTGACCGACAATAATCTCAGGCGGATAGAGCCTGCGGTCCATACTTTAGCCAGGATGGTTATTCATGGGCTGGCTACATGAAAAATTTTGGGAGGGAAAAAATTTTAACCTTTTTTCGACATAATGACAAATAATGTTGATTTGTTTAAACTAAAACCTCTTTATTATGCAGTGGTATCATTATTTCAGCGGCTTTTGGGCCGGCGCTTTTCTGGCCAACTTTGTACCTCATTTTGTCAAAGGCGTTTCGGGTGATCCTTTTCCGACGCCTTTTGCGAAACCACCCGGCAAGGGCTTGTCTTCTCCTATCGTCAATGTATGGTGGGCGTTGCTGAATGCAGTGGTGGGATATTTACTTTTCAGGGTGGGTAAAGTTTCACCTGATGATATTCTTTCGCTGATCATCTTTTTTGCGGGGGTTACGGCCCTGAGCCTGCTGTGTGCCAAAAATTTTGTAAACAAGGATAAAATTTAAACTGTCAAATAATGGAACAAGTCAAGTCAAACACAGCTCTTCTTGTCATGGATGTTCAGGCCGGAATCGTCGGCATGCTGCCGGACGGTCAATCACTTCTCGCTTCAACTGCCAAGGCTATTGCTCACGCCCGGGCAAAGAAAATTCCGGTTATTTATGTAGTAGTCGGCTTCAGGCAGGGTGCACCGGAGATTAGCATGAATAACAAAGGTTTTTCGGCTTTTAAGGAAAGGTTAGCCGGTGTGAACATGGATGATTTCATGAAGGTTCATCCGGATGTGGCCCCTGCAGCCGGCGAAGTGACCGTCATCAAACGGCGGGTTTGCGCTTTTAGTGGCAGCGATCTGCAGGTAGTGCTGAGTGCGTTTGGTATTTCACACCTCGTGCTGACCGGCATTGCCACGAGCGGAGTGGTTTTATCCACTATACGTGAGGCAGCCGACAAGGATTACCGGTTAACCGTCTTGTCCGACTGTTGCACCGACAGAGATGAGGAAGTGCATCGGGTGCTGACGACGAAGGTTTTCCCGCATCAGGCGGATGTGCTGACGGTGGCGGAATGGATAGCGTAACTTCCCGCCATCATTTCAATTGATATTGCAGCAGGGGATCGGCGCAGGCTACTGATTGTGTGGGGGCCTGCGTCGTTTCTTCCATGGGGAAGAATACCAGCACCGCGCTGAACAGCGCCATCCCAAGGGCGGCTATAGATAGTACCGTCAACGGAGTAAAGAATTTGGACAGGTAGCCCCAAAAAGCGCTGGACAGGGCGATCGAGCCCTGGAAGACGGTGACGTTGACGGCCAGGAACCTGCCTTTCAATTCGTTGGGAGAATGCTGCTGCGCCAGTACGTTCAGCATAGACGTGGCATTGATCCAACCTATGCCTGTCAGCATCATGACGGCATTCAGACAATAAAAATTATGGGTAAGGGTGAGCAGGAACAGGCAGGCCGCCACCAGCTCGCAGCTGAAGAATACGATCTTCGATGCGGACAGCCATTTATTGGCCATTCCATACAGCTGACTACCGATCAGTGCCCCGATGCCGAGGCTGACCCATAGCCAGGTATATTGTCCGCTGTTCTGTCGCCATTCATATTTGGAGAGCTGCGGCAGGAAGGCGAATACGATGCTGACAAAACCGGTGAAGGATACTGTCCTTATCAGTAAGTGTTTGAAGGCAGGGGAGCGATTGACTGCGCGGAGGCCTTCTATCGCGGTGGTGCGGAACCGGAGTGCCGTCGGAGGGGCAGGGTGATTCTTCCATGTATACAGTCCGGTTACCAGGGCGAGAAAGGAGACCGCATTGAACAGGAAGATCGATTTGACTCCCCACAGGACCAGCATGATACCGCCCAGTGCGGGACCTACTGCCCGGGCCAGGTTGAAATTCACTCCATTGAGCGCAATGGCGGCCTTCATATTTCCGGGGCTGACTACTTCAGGTGTGATCGCCTGCCATACCGGGGTCGTCAGCGCCGATCCGATGCCGATCAGGAAGGTGAACAGGATAAGCAGACGGATATCGAGCCAATGAAGCCAGGAGCAGATCGTCAGTACCAGCGTTACGCCAAAAAGAAATACCTGCAGCCCGATCAGGAATTTGCGCCGGTCGGAATGATCGGAGAAGACGCCTGCCGGATAGCTGAATAATAAAGCCGGTAAGGAGGAGGCGGTCTGAATCAAAGAGATCATCAGCGGAGAGGCAGACAGGGTAGCGGCCAGCCAGCTGACCCCGACGTTTTGCATCCAGGTGCCGACATTGGAAATAAAGGCGGCGATCCACAGCGTCCTGAACAGCCTTTCGGTAAAGGGAGCAAAAGTCGACGATGACGGGCCTCGTTGCATCATACCTACAATAATATTGTATTTTCGGGATATGGCACACATCGCAATCATAGGAGTCGGGGCTATCGGCGGAGTCACAGCGGCGCTGCTGGCGAAGACCGGACGGCATCGGATCACGTTATGTACGCGGCGACCGCTGGAGCAGCTGACGGTGAAAACATCAGATGGCGAAATTGTTGTGAGGGCGGAAAACATCACCGATCCGGCGATGGCCTCTGCTGTCGATTGGGTGCTGGTGGCGACGAAGGTTTACGATTCGAAAGGCGCGGCTGTGTGGCTTCCGTCACTGCGGGGAAAGGATACGCCTCTTGTCACGTTGCAGAACGGTGTGGAGCAGCGGGAGACTTTCTCCGCCTACGTGAATCCCGGGCTGATCGTCCCGGTGATCGTCGATGTCCCGGCGGAGCGGCGGGATCATGGTGTCATCTTTCAACGCGGCGCCATGCGGATGCAGATGGAGGATACTGTGTTGGGCAGTGCGTTGGCAGGGCTGCTGGAGGGATCGGGAGCGGAGGTCAGCCTGACAGACGACTGGTTGACGGCAGCCTGGCGGAAGTTATGTCTGAATGCGGCAGGCGCCGTCTGTGCGCTGGTGATGAAGCCGGCCGGCGTGTTGCAGGATAAAGCGCTGGGGAAGGTTGTACTGGATATTGTGGCTGAATGTGTAGCCGTCGGGAAAGCTGAAGGCGCATTGTTGGATGAAGGCTTCGGTCAGCAGATCCTGGATAGGTTCCGGGCGCAGCCGCCGGATGCTGTCAATTCCATCCTGGCGGACCGGCTGGCAGGCCGGCCGATGGAGTTTGACGCCCGGAACGGGGTCATTGTGCGAAAGGGACAGAAGCACGGCATTGCGACGCCGGTCAATCAAATGGTTGTCGCGTTGCTGGGCGAGATGGGTCAGGGCGCTGCATGAGGCGGATCAGGGCGCTGCCCATTAATGATCGGATACGACGACGGGGGCGTTCGATTTCGGCGCCGTTCTTTTTTTGAGGATCGTGACGATGACCAGCGGGATGCAGGCTGCATTCAGGATTGCCAGCAACAGAAAGGCATTCATATAGCTCATCAGGTAAGTTTGCCTGACGACTGTTGCTTCCAGGGCTCCGATGGCCTGCCGGAAAGCCTGCCAATAAGTAGCGCCATAAGACATAAACCGCGTAACTCCTGCTTGTATCCTTGCAGCTGTGCCCGGGTCTGTGGAAGTGACGTTAGCGATCAAAGCCGTCCTGTTGGCGGCGGCGCGATGGGCGATAAAAGTATTGATGAGCGCTATTCCGAAGGAGCCGCCCATCTGGCGCATCATATTGTTGAGGGCTGCACCCTGCGGGATATCGGCAGGCTTCAGTTCGGACACGGCGAGGGCAGTCAGCGGAACGATGAGTAAAGCCGCTCCTACGCCCCGGAATAACAGGGCAATGAAAAAGTTGGGGCTTCCCGATTCGAGGTTCGAGCCTGACATGAGGTACCCGAAAATGGCGGACATGGCGAATCCGCAGATGATGAGGTATTGTGGCCGGAGTCCGCTCTGGAGTATTTTGCCCAGGAATGGGGAGATCATGGCCGCCATTAACGTCCCGGGCAGGAGCATGGTGCCGGTCTGAAAGGCGGAATAGCCGATGATACGCTGAGCATACAGTGGGAAGACGAATACGGCGCTGAACAGTCCGAAGCCCAGCACGAAGGTCATGATAGCCGAAATCGATAGGGTGGTGCTTTTTAAAACCCGCAGGTTGATGACTGGATATTTGACGCGCAGCTCCCACCAGACGAGTACTGCCAAAAAAACGGAAGCGATGGCTGTCAATACACAGATATAGGTCGCCGAAAACCAGTCATCCGTTTCCCCTCTTTCCAGCACGACCTGCAATGAGCCTACCCCTACGGCGAGTAAAAAAATCCCGAACCAGTCGATGCGCCGGCCGTCGGTAGAGCGCTTGCTCGGCCGGAGATAAAAGGCAGACAGTATGGCCGCCATTATTCCGATAGGGATATTCACATAGAATATCCATTGCCAGGACAGGTTGTCGACGATATAGCCGCCCATGACCGGGCCGATGGAAGGACCGATAATGATGCCGAGGCTGAATATTCCGCTGGCGGTACCACGTTCTTTAGGAGGGAAGGTTTCAAACAAAATCGCCTGGGAGGTCGATAGCAAGGCGCCGCCACCGATGCCCTGGATAAAGCGAAATGCTACGAGTTCCCACAGGTTAGTGGAAAATCCGCACATGGCAGAGGCGAGGGTGAACAAGATGATGGAACCTATATAATATTGTTTTCGCCCGATCTTTTCCGCCAGGAAGCTGGTCATGGGAATGATGATGACATTGGCGATGGCGTAGGAAGTGATCACCCAGGCGGTATCTTCGAGGGCAGCGCCCAGGTTGCCGCTCATGGTGTTGATAGAGACGTTGACGATGGTGGTATCGATCAGTTCGATGATCGTTGACGTGATGATCGTGACGACAATGATCCATTTTCTAAAACCTGTTTCCATTCTATTGCTTCTTAAATTGCTGCGAAATGCTAATCTTTGTAACTTCGTGACAAAGGTAGGGTGATTTTTGTAACTTTGTTACACGAATTGTCATATAATTGCAATAGATATGAAAAGGAAAGAAATCGATAAGGCGGACCTGGATATCCTGATGGACGTGGAATTTTTGGTTTCCGTCATTGTGGCCATCGGGGAAGTCGCGAATATCACCGGGGTGCCGCAGCGGAAGATCAGGTATTGGGATGAGAAAGGGTTGATCGAGCCCGTGGATAAAACCTCCACTTACCGGCAATACGACTATTTGAATATTAAGAAGATAGTGTTGATCCAGGAATTGTTGGACGAGGGGTATACCCTGGACACGGCCTCCAAGAAAGTCAATGAAAGGTTTGCAAAAGTAGCCGATGTATTCAAACGTGTTTGTGCGTTGAAGAATCAACCGAAAGAATAAAATTATACGGCTGGTGGGAGAGGGAGCAATTAACGTTAACTTTATAAGGATAAAGTGATGCGGGGTTATGAAAGACACAAAACTTCTGCTTGTTTATTTTTTCACGACATGTTTGCTTCTGTCTGCATGCGGCAAACGTGATACCGGATATTTTTCCGACCCGCTTAACACTCCTTCCCCGCCAGCTTCTGCCGCCCCGACGGATTCGAACGAAATAGTCTATTCTTTTGGGATTATTATCGAACGCAATTCTACCCACACCTTCAACCTGCCGAATCTGACCCAGTTAATTATCGACAGCGGAACGGTAGACATTACGTTCAAATCCGGTATCATCACATCCATCTGGGAACCTTTGCCGATCTATATATTTCCCAATGGCGATACGATAATGGTTGAACTGGTCAGCGAACAGCCCGGGCAAATTGTTCTTGCAGCTGATGGACGTACAACGCCGGCCATGGACTATTGTTTTTCTTTTAGTTTTCCCAAGTGAAGTATAAGCTGACATTATCCCGGATGCTCAATTGTTGCAGCGGTCGCCAGGACTTTTTCTTTATCGAGGGTCATGGGTTTGGTCTGCTGGCGCTGGAACAGGTCTTCCTGGTCTTTGTAATGAGGGGAGCCGGGATGGGAAGAGGCGCCGAAGGTATTGACCGATTCGATAATGGGCAGGCCATTTTTGGGATAGCGCACCAAACAGATATAAGCGTCGCCGGAGGTGACTTTCCGCAGCCCTTTCCCATAAGGTTCGGTATAGGCGGCAGCGAGCACATCGGGTAATCCCGCAGCAGGGCGGACATCGTCGCCGCGCACCAATTTTTGAATATCGCCCAGCACGAGGTCGGTCGTGCCGAAATACTTCATCATATAATCATATACATATCGATAAGTCTCCACGGACTCCGCCTTTGTCAGCTGGCGGGATGGCGTTCCGCCCAGCTTCTTTGCTACATAGTTATAAATGATGAGAAATACGGCGGCGCCCTGGCTGCCCGCGACTGCCTGGTGGTCCCATTGCTGTAAACGAGTGATGATGTCCTTCCATTGCGGGTAGTCACCGGCGTTGAACTGCATCATCGTGTCGATGCCATAGGGATAGGCCAGCCGGGCGGGTAGCTGCCGGTCGAATTTCAGGCGTTTGAAGCCGGCATAGTCGATCTTGTCGAAGTTGCGGAGGATCTCCCTGACGCGCAGGCTTCGGTTGTTGTTATATATTTCGAATCCGTCTTTGGGATCGAATTTTCGGGGGTCGAGATCGTATCGGGGATCGGTCGCCAGGAAAGGAGAATGGTTGGTATTGAATAAATAACCCGACGGAGGATTGATGTATTGGGGTAATTCGGTGATGGGCTTGAAAGTTGTCCAGCAGGTTGCGGACGTATCGCCCGGGACCGTGCTATTCCAGTGGTAGGCCGGATTGGGATTGCGCCGGGGTATCTTGCCATTGCTGATATAGAAAATGGTGTCATAGCGGTCTGCGTACATGATATTGAACATAGGAATGCTGGTCATGCTGAGCGCCTCGTAGAATTCGGTAAAATTCCGGGCTTTATCCATGCGGTACCATTCTTCGAGGGCTTTACAGTCCATGTTGGCGGGGGTTCGCAGAGCGAAAACTCCTTTCTTTGTCTTTACGGTAGCGCCATAGCGGCTCCAGTATGCCTTTTTCCCGATGGTGAAGGGGATGCCTTTTACATGCAGTCGAACGGTGTGCGCTTCCAGGTTTAGCCACTGGCCGTCGAACCGGTATTGGTTGTTATTGACCGGATTCATCTGCAGCTGGAATACGTCGACCTTGTCCTGGTTGTTGACCGTATGCGCCCAGCCCAGGTTTTCGTTGGTGCCGTGAAAGATGAGGCAGCCGCCCGGGAAAACGCCACCCAGCATGTTCCATCCCTCGTCGCTGTGTACATGGGCCTCATAAAAGGCCGTGGGCCCTTCCAGGGGCTGATGGGCATTGATCGCCAGGTAGACCTCGCCGGTAGTTGTCCGGGAAGAATGGAAAGCGAAGGCATTGGAGCCCTGCGGGCCCCGGTCGTCGCCGGCTGTCCCTGAAGAAAAGCCGGGGATAGTGGCCACCCTGCCCCCGAGGATTTGTGGAAGGACCGTCCCGACATCACAAAAGATGCTGATGGAAAAGACCACCCCGGCGAGGTATTCCTGCTGCGTCAGCGGGAAGGCTTTCTTATATTTTACTTCTGCAGGATG
Source organism: Chitinophagaceae bacterium (assembly GCA_003167015.1). Lineage (GTDB taxonomy): Bacteria > Bacteroidota > Bacteroidia > Chitinophagales > Chitinophagaceae > Puia. The sequence continues at coordinate 9,095 of PMUF01000563.1, forward strand.
GGTTCGGGCATAGGCGTTGAGTCCCTGGACATAGCCCGACATCAGGGCAATGAAGTCGGGGCTGAGGGTATTCCATTGGTCCTCTACCAACTGACGGCAGCGGAGGAGGCTCATAGTATAATCTGCCGCGGCTCCTTTTTTCCCGAGCGCATCGCCGAGCCTGCCTTTTGCCAGCAGGGTCACCAGCTGCAGTGTGCCGAAATCGTCTTCTGCCTGTGCCCAGGCCAGGCCATAGGCCACTTCCGGATCGGTAGGGGCGAAGATATGGGGTACGCCGAAGCTGTCACGGGCGATGGTGATTTTCTGCGGATCGATGGCGGCGGCCGGCGACGCTGCGGTTTGGGTTGCGGCGGACGCTGCTGTCTGGGCTGCGGCGCGGTGGCTGGCCAGGAGGATAAGGCAAAGGGAAAATAGAAGGCATTTCATCCTGAAATGTAAAGAAAATATCGGCGCCATCTTCCTGCGGGCCAGGCGCGGGCATGGGGGGCTATCCCGCATCAGGTTTTTGCCCGAATGCCGATAACACCTGGAATCGAAACAGGAAGGCCAGGATGCCGGAGCAAATAAATACGGTCAGCGCATAGAGGAATAGGCTGTAATCGCCGTACCACTTCAGGCCCAGGGCAGTCAGGTGGAAATAAAGCGCCCCGGCCATCAGCCCCATGGCCAAAACCGAGCCCCAGCCTGTAGTTCGGGGATACAGGATAAGCAGGGATGCTATCAATTCCAGCACGCCGGTACCGATGCGCCCCCAGGGTTCCATCCCTATTCTCGTGAAGAGCGCTACCGATTCGGGGGCGGCAGAGAATTTGAAGAAAAGCGTTTGCAATAAAATAATCGCTGCCACCAGCCGGAGGGTCCAAATAAGGATCATATTGATTTTCATACATCGGTTTTTTTAGTGGAAAAATTTTGCCCAGTTGGCGTCTGCTTTTGCCTGCAGGTTAGCTTCATCCTTGTTCCATTTGTTGAGTGTATTGTTGACCCAGGTGTGGTAGAACAGGTATAGTTTGCCATTGGTAATTTTGAATGTTTCCGGGTCTATTTCTACTTTTTCCCCGGTGGCGCCCATGGCATAGGCGCACCATCCGCCGTATTGGGGTTCGTATTTTTTCCAGTCTTTCAGAAATAACGCTTTGTTGTCCTGGCTGGCGAAATAATATACTACCCCGTCTGCGGCGGCGTTGATCTCACTGTTGCCTTTGACGGCTTTGTTTTGCGTAAAATAGGCTGTCGGATCATAGCCCTGGATAGCCACGTTCTTACTCAGGTTGAATTCTTTGGAACGAAGCATGGGTTGGGCGGAGGCCTCAGCGGACAAAAAGAGGCTCAGCGCCAGTAAGGCGAAGGTTGTTTTCATGTCGATTTTTTTGATTTTAATTTTTAAGGTCTTCTGTCAGTTCATCCACTTGTCTTTGTAATTCTTTTTTTTCTTCATTGGTCAGGGTGACGGGGGGGCGTTCTTCCAGTTCGTGTCTTGCGCCGGCGAAGACCTGATTGAGCAGGGCAGAAAATTGCTGGAATTTGCGACAGACCCCGCAATAATGAAGATGTATCCTGAGCCGGATATATTCGGACAGCGTCAGTTTCGATTCCTGTTTTTTGATCGTCAGGCGTTGAGCCCTTTGACAATCATACAGGATCTTTTTGAATGTGGTAAAATTCATCAGCTTCATAATGACCAGATTTTGGCGATACAGCTTCTCAGCAACAGTTTCGCCCGGTGAAGGATGACCCAATAGTTAGACGAAGTGATGTTGAATTTCTTACAAATAAAATCGGTATTTTCTCCGGAAATATATTTCAGCAGGAAAACCTGGGATAGACTGGGAGGTAATTTGGCGATGCAGCCATCCAGGACTTTTTTAAGTTCCGTCTGATGGATCTTTACGTCGCTTTCGAGCGGCGAAATAGCCGGGAAGGCGGCTATTTTATGATGGCCATATTCTCCGGGCGTATTGAAATCGAAATAGTGATCGCTGAAGGAGCTTTCGGTATTGTCCAGGTATTCCGACATCGGGATCTCTTTTTTGCCGGCCCTGTAGTGGTCGATGATCTTATTGTTCAGGATACGGGCCAGCCAGGTTTTCTCGCTACAATCGCCGCGGAAGCTATCGATGGCTTTGATGGCAGACAAGAAGGTTTCCTGGACGAGATCCCGGGCTTGTTCGGTATCATTCAGCTTATACCTCGCCAGGGAAAACAGATAATCTCCATAATTTTCTACCCATTTTCGGGTATCGAGTGTTTTTTTCATTGCTTTGTTATAAATTATTTGCCTGTCTCGGGCAAAGACATCAATACGGATTTAATTTCAGCGAAATGCTCCCAGGGAATAAAATGATTGGCGCCCGGAATAATGGTGACGGTGATTTTCTGCGCGTGGATGAATTTGTTTTTCATAAAATCCACGTTGGCTACCGGCACAAGAGGGTCCTTATCGCCATGCACGATCCAGACAGGCGTTGTGACTTTGACCAGTTCGGGTTCCAATTTTTTCAGATCAGATTTTAAATACCAAAGCTCCCGGTTGGCAGTGCGCATGGCGCCGGGGACCCAGTAATTCAGCGGGGTGGTAAAGAGCACCGGCCGCCATTTTTCCGGATTTTCCAGGTAGGGTGAGACGGAGGCTGCCAGCAACACGAGGCCGGAAAATACGCCCGGATAATCAATATCCAGTCTTACCACCAATGGGCCTCCCATAGAATGTCCTACGGCAAAAATGGGCCGTCCATTTTTTATTTGCTGTAACAGGGGCGCCAGTAAACGGGATTGCTCTGTTAAATTTCTTGCTTTTCCAAAATTGCTGAAGCCGAATCCCGGCCGGTCAATGGATATCATCCGGAATTTTTTCAGCAGATCTTTGTCCTGCATGTACCGGGTAAATGCATTCCAACTGCCCGGCGAGCCATGAACAAAGAGAAGGGTAGGCAGTGTATCGTTGCCTGTTTGGGCATAGTGGATCGTATAACCTTCCACCTGGTAAGTATGGGTCAGCAGCGATACGCCCAGTCGGGAAAAACTCTTTTGTGCTTCCAGATCCGCCGTCCTGAATTTCAGAACGAACTGCGCCAGTAGCAACCAGATTACCGGAATAAGTAAAAGCAGTGTCCACATTATCTTCCGTTTAGGCTTACATTGTCTCATGGTATCCTGCCTATGGTTTTACAATGAGGTACAGTTGCGCCAGGGCCACAGTTAAAAACACTATTCCGAATACCAGATCCTGAGCCTTTTTATTCCTCATGAGCCAGGACGACAGTTTTTTCCCGACTACAATAAATATCGTCAGGCAGGTGAATGTGCCCCATCCCGCTGCCAGGATAAAAATCCAGGCTGTATAACCTTTGCCCACCCAGCTGTTTTGCATCGCGATGGTTATCCAGCCGGTCCAATAAGGAATTTGCAGTACGTTGATGGCGCTGAGCGCCAATCCGAGTACAAAGCCGGCGGCAATTTTTGTTTTTCCGTTGTTTTTGGGCTGATTCGGACTTGTTCCTTCCCGTCCTTTTTTCAGGAGGGGCATAAAACATCCGGCAGCCATGATCAATAACAGAAATACCATCAACCATCGCAGGGTCATGAATGCGGCGGCATATTGATGGGCCATTGCTACGCCCTGCATGCAAAAGAACATATACAACATTTCTATCAGCACAACACCCAATGAGAATTGGTAGGCTTTTCCCACACCATCCGCCAGGGTTATCCGGACGGCGGTTACATTCAGGTTGCCCAGCGGCAATCCGCCGAGAAAGCTAATTAAAAAACCTGAAAGCAATGAAACAAATACCAACATGTACATGATTTACCAGTTTTGAGAGGTTAGGATTTTCTTTATTTTTCCCGACTCCCGCACTTCCCTTACGCCTTCAGCAAATCGCAGATAGGGGATATTTTTATGAATATGGTTATAACGGGCAATTTGATAGGTCAGTCGCCAATGTTTCGCAATTTCCATCCACGCGAACAGGAGGGAATGTTTGGGATCGTAGATATGGGTAGGGCTGCTGCCGCTGCCGTTGAGCTCTATGATGCTGAAGTTTTTCCCGGCCGATAGTTCTTCCCAGGAATTGTATTTGATATCCAACCGCCCAAAATAAAATCCGGGGATCTGCGTACAGATGTCATTGAACAGGTTTTCCAGCGATGGATTGACGAGGTGGGTGCCATCCACAAATTTTGAACCCCGGGCGTGGTTGCCATAATATAGCAATTGGACGGTTTCGCCCGATGCCGGGACCTCCTGCATTTTAGGTCCCATCTCGTGGGCAATGCTATCCCGATATAGGGAGTATCGTTGATTTTGTTCGACCAGTGTTTCCACGGTATCTATTCCGTTGCCGGTAATGGTGGCGAATTCCTTCAGTACAATACCGGATATTTTCCCTTTTTTTTCATTGGGGATACGATGGTAGAAAACCCCGGCCTCGTTGGGGTAAGGAACGTACGATTGGATTAAAAAGCGCAATGGCATTGACTGGTAGTAAGCCTGCAACTCTTTTTCCGATGCGAGTTTTTTTACTCCGAGGCCCTGCATGCCGATATCCGGCTTGACGATACAGGGGAAAGTAATTGTTGTCTTTTTCAACGCCTGCAGGACCTCCGTGAACGGCATTTTTTTATCGACACAAAGTGTGGAGGGGTAGAGTTGTTCAGGGAGCAAGGCATACACATCATTTTTACTTTCCATGACGAACCCGCCGGTATGGATGCCGGGATTGGCGGCGTTCATAAAGTAGAAGCTGCGGGCTTTTATCCCAAGCCATATCCAATACCAGCCTACCGGACCATAGATCAGGTTTGTGGGCCAATATTCCCAGTGAAATAATCTGATGATAAAGGCAGACATGAATGCTTTTATTTGCTTCATAATGACAGACTGTGATGTTGGACCTGCAGGAGGTCGGCATAGTGAAAAGTAGATTTTTGCCGGCTCATTTCGAGACAAGAGACGCTGACGGTCAGCATTTTGCCCATCCGGTCGATGCGGATGTCATGGTCTTTATTCCCGCCGGGATCGGTGTACAAATGGAAGGCGTGAATAGCCGGGACCGAGTATTGCCGTTGTGCGGCGAGCCATTGCTGGAAGAAAGTTTCCCTATACCGCCGGTTTTCGCTGGTATACAAGGTACAGCTCGACCAGAGATGAGCAGTTCCCGCGTCTTTTTGTTTTTGGGTTTTCGTCCTGCCATCCCAGCGCAGCTCATGCAGTTCGTCCTTTTGCCAAAGCACCATTGTGAAAGGCTCGATATTCTGCAGATCGATCCGGTCGAAGGTGGTCAATGGGTCATCGGTCGCAAAAACATCCCAAAAGATCTGGCCGCGGCTTTTACGGTAAGGGGGCTGCGGGCGGTGCTTTTCGATGGCGCCGTTGAGCAGAACCAATGCCCGGCCATCATTACGTAAAGCGATCCACGTTCCACCAGCCAGGGCGTCTTTAGGGCCG
>PMUF01000472.1 GCA_003167015.1 Chitinophagaceae bacterium
ATGATCAATGGCAATGGTATAAGAACGGGACTGCCATTCCGGGGGCTACCGGTCAGTATTACAACGAGACACCCTCCCTCAATGGGCAATACTATGTGATAGCCACCGGGAGTACCGGTCAGACCATTCAGACCTGTCCGCTGAGCATTACCGGCGGCAGCGGGACTGTAGCCGGGGGCATTCAGGTTTTCCCCAATCCTGTTAGGATGGGCGCCTCCGTTACTGTGGTCAGCAATTATTCCGCGGCGGCCTTACAGGGAGCACTGATGCAGATCGTAGATATGTCGGGGAAAATATGGCAGCAGATTCCGAATGTCCAGCCCTCCATGCAGGTGATTATGCCGACGGCGGCGGGCATTTACACCATAAGCCTTCAGCTGAGCAGTGGGCAAAAGACAACTGTAAATGTGCTTGTCAATGATTAGAAAAATGACTTGTGGCGGTTTGCTGACCGTAATCCTCTTATTCCTGTTTAGAGCCATGGCGATGGCACAGACCATTACCACTCCCTACCAGGGGTCGGGAACAGAAACCGACCCCTTTATCTTGCCTCCGGCGACTTATGGTTCTCTCTATGACAACATCATGGTTTCAACAATAAGTGGTGGTGGTGACGACTATTCTTTGCTTAATTTTTTTCCTATACCACAGGGCATTACGCTGATGAATAACATTTCTTATGAATTGTATGGAACGCCTACCCAAACTGGTACTTTTATCATCACTGGGACTTTCAATGGCACAGCACCACCTTACACCTATTACCAACTGACCGTCAGCCCCGCCCTCCTGACGATCACTCCCAACAACGCTACCACGACCTACGGGACGGCGCCCACGCTGACAGCCTCTTACAACGGCTTCGTCTATGGCGATAATGCATCCAGTTTGACCAAAGCGCCTACGTTTACGACCACTGCTACGACCTCCTCTCCGGTGGGCAGCTATTCCATTACGGCCAGCGGAGCAGTGGATGCGAATTATACTATATCTTACGGGTCGCCTGGCACCCTGACCATTTTACCCGCTTCGCTATCGATCACGGCGAACGACACCCTGACCTATGGAGGACCAATGCCGCCCCTGGCCCTCAGGTATACCGGCTTTGTCAATGGCGATACCGCTTCCAGCCTGACCACCCAGGCAACCGTGAGGACAACAGCGACGGCGGCTTCTCCGGTGGGAAATTACCCGATCACGATAAGCGGAGCCGCAGACTCGAACTATCTGATATCCTATGTGTCCGGCACGCTGACGATAGAGAAGGCAGATCTGACTATCACCGCTAACCCCGCCAGCAGTACATATGGTGCTGCACTGGCCCCTGACGCTTCACTCAGTGTATCGTATTCGGGTTTTGCGAACGGGGATAGAGCCAGCAGCCTGACGACAGCGCCGGCGGTCGCCAATGCGGCCTATGCCGGAGCGCCTGCGAGGACCTATTCGTTAACCCCGTCCGGGGCGGCGGACCCCAATTACAACATACAATATGTTTCCGGAACCTATACGATCAAACCGGCGACGCTGACGGTGACGGCGGGCAATGACACCATGACCTACGGCGGGATCGTACCTGCGTTGAACGTTACCTATAGCGGCTTTGTCAATGGCGACAATACTTCAAATCTGACGACCCCCGCCACCGCCACGACGACGGCCACTTCGGCTTCGGCCGCGGGGACTTACCCGATCACGGCCGCGGGAGCAGCAGATACGAATTACAGTTTCGTCTATGTCCCCGGTACATTGATGATCAATCCCGCTTCGTTGAATGTAGTCGCCGATTCAGCAACCAAAGTCTATGGCACGCCTGATCCTACTTTACAATATACCGTCAGCGGGCTGGTCAACGGAGACGATACAAGCATCTTCACCGGTAGTCTCAGCAGAGACACGGGAACGAACGTAGGCTCCTATCCCATCACGCAAGGTACGCTCAGTGCAGGCAGCAGCTATGTCATTTATTTCACCGGAAATGTCCTGACCATTACAAAAGCCCCACAGCAAATAACCTGGACCCAACGGCTCTTATTCGGCTGCGACACTACCACACAATTCCAACTGACTGCGACGGCCAATAGTGGGTTGCCCGTCATCTATACGACATCGAACCCTGCTGTGGCCACCATTGCAGGTGACGTGTTGACCCTACTACAGCCGGGATCGGTAATGATCACTGCCAGCCAGGCCGGGGACAGCAATTATTTCGCGGCAGCCGACGTCACCGATACGGCTATCGACCAGTCGCCATCGCTGGTAAGGCAGCATTGGGGAGACGTCCTGTTCTTCGACAACAGCAGCGATCAGTATGATCAATGGCAATGGTATAAAAACGGGACTGCCATTCCGGGAGCTACCGGTCAGTATTACAGCGAGACGCCTGCCTTGAATGGACAATACTATGTGATCGCCACCGAAAATACCGGTCAGCAGATCCAGACCTGTCCGCTGAGCATTACCGGTGGCAGCGGGACTGTGGCCGGGGGTATTCAGGTTTTCCCGAACCCGGTTGGGATGGGCGCCTCCGCTACGGTTGTCAGCAATTATTCTGCGGCGGCATTACAGGGAGCACTGATGCAGATCGTGGATATGTCGGGGAAAGTATGGCAACAGATCACGAACATCCAGCCCTCCATGAAGGTGACTATGCCGACAGCAGCCGGGATTTATACCATAAGCCTTCAGCTGAGTAACGGTCAAAAGGCAACTGTAAATGTGCTGGTAATTCAATAAATAATATGACTAAAGTCTCGTCCTGATTAGAAAAATTTCAGCTGAATGAACATGAAATAAAACCTTGTAAAAGATGAAAAAAGCAGCTTTACTTCTTGCCATTGGTGTGCTTTCAGCCACATTGGTCTCAGCCCAGAATAGAAAGCAATCCTCATATCTCCTTATTTCAGTATATACGGATGCCGGGAGGCTGGCAGGCGTGCACGAAAAAGTAATTGTTACAAAGCAGGACGGAAGCCAGGAGGTCATTAAAAATCATGGTCTGGGGGTCTTTGCTTTTAGTTCGAAAAGGATCAATGAAGAGGAAGATTCTCTTATGCAAATGCTGAAGCCTTATTTTGACGATGGCTGGAAGTTGGTCTCTGTTTCGTCCCTGACCATTCCACAGGGCACCAGTGGCGTCCTGACGAGGTATTTTCTTTCGAAAAAAGAAGAACAAACCCTCAACTCCCGGTTTATCCCACAATAAGTCAGATGGACAGCCGCAGCCGGTTGATCCAAGCTTTGAAGGAAATAAAGCGACGCGCCGCTTCCCATCACAGCGTTGAGGTTGCGGGGCTATTTATCAATTCGTTGTCGCAAATCAATAAAGGAATAACAGTATGGCAACCCCGAAAAATATCGTCGGGCATATAAAAGATGTTTCTTAAGGCTTCTAAGCGAGCATAGAAGTTTTTCTATAACCAGTTGTGAATGCTTCCTTTATCTTGTAGCGGTTAAGAACATAAGTTCTCATGTACTTTGTTCTTCCTCCCGGAATGAGTTAAATGATAACAAAATCAAGTTATTATGAAAGCCATACTTCTAGTGTCCGTACTGGCCTGTTTGACCTTGGCCTCCTATTCACAGGCCCGTAAGATCGTCGTTAATTGCTGGATTATCGATGGTCGTGTCAATTACGGGCACCTTGGTGCACTGTTACCGGATAGCATTAAGGCAAACCTCCTTGTCGATCCGCGGCAAAGATTCAATTTGCGGGATGTCGGCGATATCCTTCTCTGGCTGGAGCAACAAGGTTGGAAACTAATGGCGGTGGATGCCGGGACCAATGGCATTAAAGGGAATATATACCCAAACTCGATCTATATCCTATCAAAAGATATCTACCTTGACGATGCGGCCCGGGTTTTGTTCCTTCAAAAACTGGAAAGCATCGAAAATAAAAAATAGAATTGAGCAACAATCCCGTTTGCGCTCTGATTCGCCAAAAAAGATTCCCGGCCCTCTTATTCTGATCCGCGTGCGCGGAGTGGAGTTGAGTTGCCATCGCGTGTTTTTATAGCATTTTGTGAGACGATTCAACTCATGGTGATGTCAATGGCCCTGCATAGTTCCTATACTGATAAACAGCTGATTCAATCGCTCAGAAATGGCGATGAAGACGCATTTACAGAAATTTACGAACGATATTGGGATAAACTATTGGTCTACACCATGCGCGTTATCCGGCAGCAGCCCGAAGCCGAAGACATTGTCCAGGAATTATTTGTTTCCATCTGGCGGCGACGTCATGATCTCAACATCGATCACGCACTATCGACATATTTGTACAGTAGTACCCGGTACCTGACATTACGCTACATGGAACGCAATATCACCCGCTCCGACCAGCTGCGGAGACTGACCGCAAGGCTCATGGAAGCCGGCCAACAGCAGGACCCGGCTATCGAATCCGAAATTTTCGGACGAGAGCTCCGGGAGGAGATCGACAGGCTGGTACGGGAGCTGCCGGAGAAAATGCAGGAGGTCTTCCTGCTCAGCCGTCGGGATTATCTAAGCTACAAGGACATAGGCATAAGATTGTCGATCTCGGAAGAGACCGTCAAAAAGCAGATTTACAATTCCCTTCGTATCCTGCGCAGGCGGCTGGGATCTTTATTGGTATGCCTGTTTATTTGCATGGCGGCATATTGTTCATAAAAATATATTTAGTTCGCCTACCACTTCACCTTTTCGAATGACACTAATTGTTCGGGTCAAATCATCTCGACTATGACAGCAGAGGAAGTGCAGCTTTTATTGCAACGTTACCTGAATGACAGCTGCACAGCAGAAGAAAAGGCATTGCTCGAAACCTGGTGGGAAGAAATGCAGGGGCAGTTTCCCTGGGAGATACCTGCGGGGCAGCACCAGGCCATTCGCGAGAGAATGTTGTCGAAGATAAAGGCCGGCCTTTATGGAGAGATTCCTGAACCCCGCCTTCCATGGCGAAAATATACCGCCGTTGCAGCAGCCGTATTGGTCCTCGCAGTCGGCGGATGGTACTTTCTTCCGGTAAGATCAACCCGGCAGTCGCAAAAGGCCGTTACGGTGACGGACTTGCCACCGGGTGGTAATCACGCAGTTCTCACGGTTGCGGGCGGCCGTCGCATCGTTCTGGACACTACCGCCAATGGTCTCCTCGCCGTGCAAGGCGGCGATTGTATCGTCAAGCGTAATGGCCAGCTTGACTATACCTACGGCGGAAGCAGGAACCACAATCATGATGCCGCTGCGCCACTAAATATCCTGACTACACCCCGGGGGGGGCAATACCGCCTGGTTTTGCCGGATGGCACCACAGTATGGCTGGACGCGGCTTCTTCTGTTACCTATCCGACCGCATTTTCGGGTAGGATCAGGCAGATCACCATTACCGGGCAAGCCTATTTCGAAGTGGTTCACAACCCGCAGATGCCCTTCGAAGTCAAGGTGCAGGGCCAAACCATCCGCGACATAGGTACGGCATTTAATATTAATGCCTATACAGACGAGCCCTCGATTCAGATCACCTTGACCAGCGGATCGGTAGCGGTCGGTGAAAAGGGGCGGCAGGTCATCCTGCGTCGTGCAGGCCAGCAGGTTAAATCCACGGACGGACAATTGGAGTCGATCCAAAATGCTGACCTGCAGTCGGTCCTGGCATGGAAGAATGGTCTGTTCTATTTAACCAGCGACGACATCGCCACTGTCATGCGGCAGATAGGCCGATGGTATAATGTCGACGTCCAATACAAGCAGGGCGTTCCTGCCGGGCATATCACCGGCGAGGTACCTCGAAATACCTCTCTGTCAAATGTCCTGAAGATATTGCAAATCAGTGGCGTGCATTTTATGATGGAAGGCAAAAAGATTCTCGTGACACCATAAACCTTCATCCTTTGTCAGCTGGTGATTGAAACCTTGTCACTACTATTAATCGTTATCCGATGGCTGTTGCCAAAAAAACCGGAAGTGTTGGTACCACTTCCGGCGACAAGTTCAGGCTAACCCGGAATACAATTGTTGGAAACTGCTTTATTGTTAAACCTAAACACTGCAAATGTATGCTTTTTAGAGCATTGAAGGGCGATGAACTGCCCAAAAGGGTAGCGTTTATCGCCCAAACTCCCTTAGCCGTGCGATTGACAACTGTCTTACTGCTCGCTACCTGCCTGCATCTCAGCGCGGAGACCCTGGCGAAGATCAATTTGTCGGAGCAGCATTCATCGCTGGACAAGATCTTCAGGAAGATCACCGATCAAACCGGTATGCTGTTCGTATACCGGGATGAATGGCTGAAGCAGACCAGGGATGTGAGCATCTCGGTCCATGACGCCAGCCTGAAAGAGGTGCTGGATATCTGTTTCAAAGATCAGCCTTTTACCTATGTCATTATCGACAAGATGGTCGTATTGAAGGAGAAGCCCGTGGTCGCGGATACGGTCCCAATGCGGGATGAGCCCCGCCAGCAGGGATTAACCATCCGCGGCCGGGTGGCGGACAGCCTTGGTACGCCGCTGGCCGGTGCGTCTATCCGGATCAAGGGGACAACAAAGGGTAACCAGTCCGGTATTCGGGGCGAGTTCGAGCTAAAGAATATTCCCGAGGGGACAGTCCTGGTTATTTCGTATACCGGCTATATCAGCAAAGAGCTGATTGCTTCCGCCAAGGGTAATCCCTATCATTTGGTGGTGCTTTCTCGGAGCCAGGACGAGCTCGATGCGACAGTGATTCAGGCCTATGGGACCACTAGCCGACGTTTCAATATCGGCTCAATCTCCACTGTCGATGCCGAGACGATCGAAAAACAGCCGGTCACGAATATCTTGCTGGCGCTCGAGGGCCAGGCGCCGGGCCTGGCGATCAACGAAACCAATGGGGTGCCGGGCTCGAATGCGCTGGTACAGGTCCGGGGACAAAACACCGTGACCAGCAATCCCCTCGCCGTCACCTCGGCCGCAATCAAGCCCTATGACCAGCCTTTGTTCATTGTCGACGGGGTACCCTTCGCGCCTCAGAATACTGTACTGAGCCAGTTGAGCAACCTTGCGGAGCCAGGTAGCTTCGGCGGCGGAATCAGCCAGTTTACGGGAATCAGCGCCTTTGCGGGCATCAACCCCGCCGATATCGAGAGTGTCTCCATTTTGAAGGATGCCGACGCTACTTCCGTCTATGGCACCCAGGGATCAAACGGCGTCATCCTGATCACAACCAAAAGAGGCAGGGCGGGGAAGACGAGCTTCAATCTGACGGCCAATACCGGCTACAACTCCGCGGCAAGAGAGGTCAGGCTGATGAATACACAGCAATACCTGCAGCTGAGGAACGAAGCATTTGCACTTGACAGCGTAACGCCCGGATCAAACCCGAATGATGCGACCTATGCCCCGGATCTGACGATCTATGATCAGAACCGGTATACTGACTGGCAAAAAGTGATCTACGGTAAGACTTCCAACAATACGGACATTCACGCCAGCCTTTCGGGAGGCACTATCAACAATACCTTTATGCTGACCGGCGGCTATACCCGGTCAGATTTCAACTATCCCGGAAATTTTGCGAATCAGCGGCTCACTTTACACAATGCATATCACCACCTCTCGCCGGATGACCGGCTGACCATCGATGAGGTCATGGATTACAGTTATAATCAGAACAACTCGGCTGCCTTTGGGGGCGGCCAGGATATCCTGCTACCACCAAATGCCCCGGCCTTGCTGGATTCCACCGGGAACCTGGTCTGGAACTATAAAGGGGTCAATATGAGCAGCTCCCAATTCTATGCCACGCTGAAACAGCCGACCGGCCTGGAGACGTACAATCTGAACAATTCTTTGCGCCTGGGCTACAAACTAATGACCGGGCTTAGCATTGCGGTCAATCTGGGCTATAACCGGAATACCAGCAATGAGCATTCGGAGAATCCGGCCGTCGCGCAAAGTCCGCTATATATCAATCGTGGAGCCAACTTTGCAGCGAACAATTTTGAAACCATCAATATCGAGCCGCAGTTGGACTTTAACCGCACCATGGGGAATGGACAGCTGTCGGTACTGCTGGGTGGAACCTACAAAAAGAACACCAACTACCAGAATGAGATCAGCGGATATGGCTATGGCAGCGACGCTTTGCTGGGCTCCATTGACGGCGCCGCGTCTACCTACAGCTATGACAATTCAAGCCTTTACAAGTATGCCGCGGTTTTCGGCAGGCTCAAACACATTTACGACCAACAATATATTCTTTCCCTCACGGGCAGGCGTGACGGATCGAGCAACTTCGGCCCGGGAAGACAATTCGGTGATTTCGGATCGGTTGGCGGCGGCTGGATATTCTCGGAAGAAAAGGGGTTCAGGAAGAAAGTACCAGTCATCTCCTTTGGTAAACTGTCAGCCAGCTATGGGACCAGCGGTTCCGATGGGGTCGCGCCCTATCAATATCAGCCTTTCTGGGGATCTATTAGCTCTGTCAACCCCTTCCAGGGTTCTGCGCCGATGGCACCCCAAAACCTGTATAATCCGGTGTATAGCTGGGCACTGAAGAAATCGCTGAACGTTTCGATGGACCTCGGGTTTTTCCATGACCGGCTGTTGGCCAATGCGACGTATTACAGGGACCGGGAAGGGAACCAGCTAGGTCTTTACACCCTGCCGTCCCAGGCAGGTTTTGAGGGAGTCCTGGAAAATTTGCCTGCCGATCTCCAGAACCAGGGATGGGAGTTCACGATGACTTCCCATAACATACAGGGAAAAAAATTCAACTGGACGACCAGCTTCAATATCACGTTTAACCGTAATAAGCTCCTTGCCTTTCCGAACCTGGAGGAATCGCCCTATAGCCTGTACTACCAAATCGGCAAGCCTGCCTCTCTTGTGTTCGGCTACAAGTATGCTGGTGTAGACCCCACGACTGGTGTTTTCGAATATTATGACCAAAAGGGAAATAAAACTATCAACCCGACATTAGGACTGCCGGCTGATGGCGGGGACCTGGCGCCAATCGCAAACCAGGAAGTTAAGTACATGGGTGGTTTCGGGAACACGATCAACTATGCGCGGTTTAGCCTTTACGTGTTCTTCCAGTTCTCTAGCCAAACCGCTCCGAATTACCTGAATCAAATATATAATGGTGGTCCCCCCGGCTTGACGGCTCTCAACCTACCCGCAGCGATGGTTGGCCAGTTCTGGACGAAGCCGGGCGACGCGGCCCAGTTCCAGCGGCCATTTGTTAATTCCAGTACTCCCTACCCGCCCTACAATCAAACCAATGCCGACCTCGCGGCCAGCAATTTCTACCTATGCTCCGCAGCATATAGTGACGACACCTATGTGCGGCTGAAAACAGTTGCTTTGTCCTATTCACTGCCGGATGCATGGCTCAGGCGTGTTCACATCAAAGATTGTAAGGTCTATGTCAACGCTCAGAACCTGCTGACATTTACAGATTTCAAAGTGGCGGACCCCGAAACTTTTGGAAATATTACCACATTCCCCATCCAGCGTACCGTTGCTTGCGGGTTGAATTTTAACTTCTAATCAAGTGAATGTTATGAACAAGCTATATTTCAACCGGATATTTCTCGCATCAGTCCTCCTTTGGGCGGCCGTTGCAACTACCTCCTGCAATAAATTAATCCAGATCCCACCAAACCCGCCTAACGAGATTGCCGAGTCGGAAGTGTTTACAGATAGCGCTACCGCAATATTGGCGTTGGCGGGGGTGTACACGTATTCGTACCAGGCGGCGAACGACTTTGGCTATTCCAACGGGGATTTCACGTTTTGTACCGG
>PMUF01000300.1 GCA_003167015.1 Chitinophagaceae bacterium
CGCCGGCGGAGCCAGACCAGGAACCGTCAATAACACCTCGTCGGCGGCAGCCATCTTACCATCGAAGCCGCCCTCAAAATTAAAAAGAAGATCTTCGCCGTTCCCGGCCGCCTCACCGATAAAAAGAGCGAAGGTTGTCTCCGGCTCCTCCGGGAAGGCAAAGCCAACCTGCTTGTTTCCGCCAGACAATTACAGGCCGACCTGGGATGGCATTGGCCTGCCGAAAATGCCGGCGCTCAATCCGCATTACCTTTCCCAACAACCACTCCTCCCGCCGATCATCACACCTCCCCAAAATCAGAAGACGAATTACTGCAATTGCTTCGCCAAAAAGACAGCCTTTCCATTGATGAACTCGCCACGTTCAGCCGCCTCGACACTCCATCGGTCGCCGTCACTCTTCTGCGTCTCGAACTGACAGGAAAGGTTTGCCCGCTCCCGGGTAGACGCTATCGCCTTAATCATTGATCCTCATCGGCTCATCTTCCGCCATCGATTCCTCGCCGCCACCCTCTCAGAGCTTCGGCAAGGCTTCGTCCCTCGCCTTCCCTCGCTCGTACCCTTCGCTCCGCTCGGGTACCCACCGGACAAAAATTTGGCTCGTACCTCCCCCATGCTTTATCTTTGCACATGGCAAGAATAATTTCCCCCGCACGCAAGGCAAAATCCCCCACAAAATTTTTCGGCGACGGACTTACATTCGATGATGTACTGTTATTACCGGCCTTTTCCCAGGTATTGCCCCGTGAAGTAGATATCCGCAGCAAGCTCACCAAAGACCTTACGCTCAACATCCCCATGCTGTCCTCAGCCATGGATACCGTCACAGAGGCAACCCTCGCCATCGCCCTTGCCCGCGAAGGTGGCATCGGGATCCTGCACAAGAACATGAGCATCGAAAAGCAGGCCGAACAGGTCCGTAAAGTCAAACGTAGTGAGAGCGGATTGATCATCGACCCCATTACCCTCCATGAAGAGGCGACCATCAGCGACGCCCTCCGCCTCATGAAGGAAAACAAGATCGGTGGCATCCCCATCACAGATAATAATAAGGTCCTCGTAGGCATCCTTACCAACCGCGATCTCCGCTTCGAAGACAACAAGCGCCGCAAAGTCAGCGAAGTGATGACCCCAAAAGATAAACTCGTCACCGCCCCCGAAGGCACCGACCTCAAAAAAGCCGAGAAGATCCTGCAGAAATTCAAAATAGAAAAATTGCCGGTCGTCAACAGGCAAGGTAAACTCATCGGACTAATCACCTATCGCGATATCCTGCAGCTCTCCAGCTATCCCAACGCTGTCAAGGATTCCTATGGCCGCCTGCTCGTCGGCGCTGCNNTTAAAAACATTGAAAAAATCTTTCAAAAACCTCCAGGTCATCGCCGGCAACATAGCCACCGCATCCGGCGCTAAAGCCCTGGCCGATGCCGGAGCCGATGCCGTCAAAGTGGGTATCGGTCCCGGATCCATCTGCACCACCCGGATCGTGGCCGGCGCCGGTGTTCCCCAGATCACTGCCGTATTGGAAGCCGCGTCCGTCCTCAATGCCAGAAATATCCCCGTCATCGCCGACGGCGGTATCCGCTATACCGGCGACATGGTAAAGGCCCTCGCGGCAGGCGCAGATACCGTCATGATGGGCAGCGTATTTGCCGGCGTGGAAGAAAGCCCCGGAGAAACCATCATCTACGAAGGGCGAAAATTCAAACAATATCGTGGCATGGGTTCCATCGGCGCCATGACACAAGGCAGCAGCGACCGCTACTTCCAGGACGTGGAAGACGATATCAAAAAATTGGTGCCCGAAGGCATCGAAGGACGCGTAGCCTTCAAAGGCAACCTCGCCGAAGTGGTGCAACAATATGTCGGCGGCCTGCGGGCAGGGATGGGCTACTGCGGCGCCAAAGACGTCCGCACCCTGCGTGAACAGGCACAATTTATCAGGATCACCAATGCCGGCATGAAAGAAAGCCACGCGCACGATATAGAGATCACCAAGGAATCGCCGAACTATAGCCGCTAACGCAGCTTCAACCGCCGCCCGGGTTTCACCTAGAATGTCAGCAATGAAAAAATTCCATCCCTTTCTTCTGTCGGCACTCACCGGTCTGCTGCTGTACGCCGCATGGCCGGAATCCCCGCTCACCCCGCTGATTTTCATCGCCTTCGTCCCCCTGCTATGGCTGGAACGACAGGGACTTAGAGCAGGACAGTTCTTTGGCTGGACCTATCTTTCCATGTTGATCTGGAATATCGGCGCCACCTGGTGGATCTGGAATTCCACAGGGCCGGGCGCTATAGCCGCCATCCTCGCCAATAGTCTGCTGATGTGCGTCCCCTGGATCCTTTTTCATTGGGTCCATAAAAGAATGGGCCATGCTTTCGGATATTGCGCACTGGTAGTTTTCTGGTTAAGCTTCGAATATTTTCACTTGCAGAACTGGGGACTCAGCTGGCCCTGGCTGACCATCGGTAACGTCTTCGCTTCGCATCCGGAGTGGGTCCAATGGTACGAGTACACCGGCGTCAGCGGCGGCGGATTGTGGATATGGATAATGAACATTCTCCTCTTCCTGCTGCTGTGGGAGTTCGTGCAACACAAACGATTCGGCCGCCGCAAAGCCGGCATCGCCGCTCTGCTGCTGATAGTTCCCCTGGTCGGCTCAGTGATCCTCACCCCTGAGCTACCCGATAAGACCTATACTCCCGATATCGTCATCATCCAGCCGAATATCGACCCGTATGAAAAGGTGGAGACCGGTACCTTCGACGCCCAACTCCATAAACTCATCAGGCTGAGCGACTCTGCCATCGATAGCAGCACGACCCTCGTCATCTGGCCCGAGACAGCATTGGAAAATGGCGGTTTCGACGAAGACCACCTCAAAGAGAATTATTTCCTGAATCCATTGTGGGATTTCCTTCACCGGCATCCCCGCATCAACTTGCTGACCGGCATCGAGTGCTTCCGCTTCTTCAACGATCGGCATTCACCCACGGCCGAGCCCATTCCCAACAGCAAGAAATTTATGGAAAGCTACAATGCAGCCGCCATTCTCG
>PMUF01000536.1 GCA_003167015.1 Chitinophagaceae bacterium
GAAATAGAGGGTCAGGACGGCGAGATAGGCGGGGATGATACGGAGGAAGCGCTTGAAATAGAAGGTGCCGTATTCCACGGGCTGATTGCGGGCGACCTTGCTCAGCAACTGACCGCCGATGAGATATCCGCTCAAAACGAAAAAGAGATCGACGCCGGTCCAGCCGAAGTTGCCGATGGTCTCATACAAGTAAGCCGGATGACCGAACAGGCTATAGTGGTAGAGGACCACGAGGATGACGGCCAGGGCGCGGAGATGGTCCAGGCCGGCGAGGTGTTTGCGGGGGGCGGGGGTGACGGATGGTTGACCAGTAGACGATGGATTCTGTGACACGGGGAATGGGCGGGTTTGATGGGTAGTTTGATGAGATGATCCTTTATTCGGTTCGAAGGATTTCTGCGGGGTTGGTGAAGGCCAGTTTCAGTGTTTGGAAGCCGATCGTGAGCATGGCAAACGACAGGGCGATGCCTCCGGCGAGCAAAAATACCATTCCCCCGATGGGGATACGATATACGAAGTCCTGGAGCCACTTGTTCATCAAATACCAGGCTATCGGAGAGGCGATCAGTATGGCTATGGCGATGAGCCGGGCGAAACTACCGGACAGCATTAACGTGATATCGATAACGGTGGCGCCGAGCACCTTTCGGATGCCGACTTCTTTCTTTCGCTGTCCCGCGGTGAACATGGCCAGTCCGAACAACCCCATACAGGAAATAAAAATGGTGAGAATCATGGCAGTGTTCATCAACACGGCCGTCTTCTGCTCCTTCGTGTACATGGCAGCGATGGCGTCGTCCAGGAAGCGGTAGTTGAAGGGTGTATCCGGATAGACCTTTTTCCATGCCTGTTCCATGCGACTGATGACGGTTTGGAGCTGACCCAGCTGGTGTAACCGGGAGTTCAGCCTGACGGCAATGTTGCTGATCGGGGGCTTGGAGAAGTCCATCATTGCGACCGGTACGATGGCTTCGTGGTAGGAATATTCGTGAAAGTCGGCGACGACGCCGATGATCGGAGTGCCGTGATCGCCTCCATACAGCATTTTGCCCACGGCTTCACGGGGATCTGTGAGACCCATCGCCCTGGTCATTGCTTCATTGACGACGAAGCCCATGAGGCTGTCGGTGTTTCGGAGGGGAGTGCCGGCCAGGAGTCGGATATGATAGAGCGGGATAAAGTTTTCGTCGGCGATTTCGATGGCGCCATTGATGTCCACGGGATGTTTGCCTTTATACGTTAATGGAAAGCCAGTGTGCATGTCGGTAGTTGGCGGAAAGGCTTCCCTGGCGACAAGGTCGACTCCCGGGATCTGTTGTATCAGCAGGGCCAGGCGCTTTGACTTTTGGGTCGTATCTCCCATGTCGGTGTTGATATTAAGGATAGCATCGGTTGAAAAGCCGAGGTCCTGGGTACGCATATAATTGATCTGGCGGCCGATGATGAGCGTGCAGATGATGAAGAGCAGGGAGATGGTGAACTGGAAGACGATGAGGCTTTTTCTGAAGCCTCCTTTTTCATTGAGAGTGGTGGGAGCGCCGGCGCCTTTCAGGCAAAGCACGGGGAGCCAGGCCGATAAGACCTTTGCAGGATACAGACCGGACAATAGTGTGGTCAGGACGGTCATGCCCAATAAAAAGAGCAGGACGGCAGGGGTGAAAGGATGGAATTCGAGCGCTGACGGCAGGAAGGAGTGAAATAGCGTGATGATAGGACGGACGGCCAGTATCGCAAGGATTAGTGCACAACCGGTGAGTAAGGCGGTCTCGACGAGGAACTGAAAGATAATGGCCAGCCTTCCGCCTCCCAGTACTTTGCGGACGCCTACCTCTTTTGCCCGCCGGATAGCCATGGCGGTGGATAGATTGATGAAGTTGATAACTGCCAGGAGCAAAATGAAGACGGCGATGCCAATGAGGGTATATAGGGTCGGGCGGTGCGCTTTCGGAAAGTTGTCATAGACATTTTCATTGTTATGGATATCGGCCAGGGGTTGGAGCGTGATTGTAAAGATATTTCCATCGTCGAAAGGGATACGGCCCCTGGACAATGTGGCGAGTTGGCGATTGACCTGCGCGGTGTCGACGTTTTTAGCGAGCTTGACAAAGGCCAGGGATGGGGAGGGGATATCCGCACCGGCCCACTTATCCAGGCTGATCTGATGGCGAAGGAAAGAGGCGTTGATCGTAGAGAAGGAGATGAAGTCGGTGTAGAGAAAGTCGGAGTTCTCCTTCCAGTCTTCGACGATACCCGATACCGTTAGCCTCAGGGAATCGTTATAGACGAGTACGCGGCCCATTGTCTTTTCGGGCGGGATGTTACCAAAATAGATCCGGGCCCTGCTGACCGTCAACACTACTTTAAAGGGAGCGTTGAGAGCGGTGGCGGGGCTGCCTGCCAGCCAATGGTAGGGGAAGATGGAAAAATATTGCGGTTCTGCGATGATGGTAGCGGGTGACGGGAAAATCTTGTCGCCGGCTGCCGGTTTGTCGTTGCCGACAGGTTGTACATGGGCTTCATAGCCGTGCCATCCTGCGACTGTCTCTAACCCGGGAATGCCCTGGCGGACTGCGAGGGGGGTGATAGGGGGAACTGCGCCTTGCAGGAAGGTAGAGCCGGGCTTTTGTTCTTTACTGATCAGGCGATAGATGCGATCGCCATCAGGGTGGAAGGTATCAGTACTGAGCTCGAAATGGGTGAGCAGGAAAATCACGAGGCAGACGGACAGGCCAATGGACAAGCCGAGTATGTTGATAAAGGAATACGCTTTGTGCCGGGTGATGTTGCGCCAGGCCAGTTTCAGGTAGTTTTTCAACATAGCGGAAGTTTTGCGGTGATGAATGCGATCACATCAAGATAGCAAATATTCCTTCAGCTGCGCATAGTCGGGAGCGATGCGGGTGCTATGTTTTTGGTGATTTAGCAGGGTTTTAACGTTTTCGGGCAAGGGGATCGTGCTGCCGATGAGGGGTTCGACGACGTCGTAGAATTTCACCGGGTGGGCGGTCTCGAGGAAGATGCCTTTGGCGCCGGGATGGGCTGCCAGGTAGCGTTGGAGGGCGAGATAGCCTACTGCGCCATGTGGGTCGGGCAGGTATTGGTGATGGGTGTAGAGGTCAAGGATGGTGGCGACGGTCTCTTCGTCGGAGATGCTGACGCTGCTGAGGATGGATTTGAGGGAGGGGAGCTGTTTGTCGAAGATCTCGAGGATGCGAACGAAGTTGCTGGGATTGCCGACGTCCATGGCATTGGAGAGGGTGGGCCGGGCGGCTTTGGCCTGGTATTCTCCGGTCCGGAGGTAGACGGGAACGATATCGTTGGCATTGCAGGCGGCGATGAAATGACTGACGGGCAGTCCGGAACTCCAGGCCATGAGCCCTGCGCAGATGTTGCCAAAATTTCCGCTGGGAACGCTGATGACGGGCGGATGCTGTTTGTCGGGCCATTGCTGCCAGGCGAAGAAGTAATAGAATTGCTGGGGGAGCCAACGGGCCACATTGATCGAATTAGCTGAGGTGAGGAAGAGCCGGTCGTTGAGTAAGGGGTCGGAGAAGGCCTCTTTGACCATCCGCTGACAGTCATCGAAGGTCCCGTCCACTTCCAGGGCGGAGATGTTGTTACCGAGGGTGGTGAGTTGTAATTCCTGTACGCTGCTGACCTTGCCGGAGGGATAAAGGATGACTACGTTGACACCTTCCACGCCATAGAAGCCGCTGGCGACGGCGCCGCCGGTGTCTCCCGAGGTGGCCACGAGTACGGTGACGGGGCGGTGGATGTCGCGGACGAAATGACCCAGGCAGCGGCTCATGAAGCGGGCTCCGACGTCCTTGAAGGCCAGGGTAGGGCCGTGAAAGAGTTCGAGGGTGTAGGCATCGGGGGTGAGGGGCGAGTTGGGCGAGCCGGGTAGTGGGTTGGTTGCCGGGGTGTGGGACGGGATGGACACCAGGGGGAAATCGAAGTTGATCGTCTCGGCGACGATGCGGCGGAGTTCGTCTTCGGTCAGCGTGTCACCGACATAGGGTGAGATGACACGCCAGGCGATCTCTTCGCGGGAATAGCGGTCGATCTTGTCGATGAATTCTTTTGGCAGCGTGGGAATGCGTTCGGGGAAATAGAGTCCTTTGTCCGGGGCCTGGCCACGGATGGTGGCTTCTTTGAAGGTTACACGGGTGGAGGGGTTGTTCAGACTATAATATAACATAGAGGTGCAATTGGGGGTGATCAGGCGACGACTTTTACTCCTTGCTGATTGATGGTTGTTACATAGGTATGATGGTCAAGACCGATCCTTGTATAGATGTCCTTCATAATGTTCTCTACCTTCCGGGCGGTTGATTCATCTCTGCTGAGCATGAAGATAGAAGGCCCCGAGCCCGAGATGCCGCCGCCGAGAGCGCCGGCTTCTTTGCAGCATTGTTTTATCGCATCGAATCCGGGGATCAGCATGCTGCGGACGGGTTCGATGATGACGTCTTCGAGAGAGCGGCCGATGAGGTCATAGTCATGGCCCATGAAACCTGCTACCAGTCCCGCGATGTTGCCCCACTGGCGGATGGCGTCTTTGAGGAGGACCTGCTTGCGCAGGATTTGCCGGGCGTCCGAGGTCCGCACTTCGATCTGGGGATGTACGACGGTGACATGCAGCGCGGGGGCTGCAATCGGGACGATATCGAGGGGAAAGATGGAGCGGATGAGTGTGACGCCGCCGTAGATGCAGGGGGTGATATTATCGGCATGTTTGACACCGGAGGCGACTTTTTCGCCGAACAGCGCGAAGCGGACCAGGTCTTCTTTGGAGAAGATATTGCCGAGCAGGTGGTTGGCTGCCACCACTGCGCCTGCGGCGCTGGCGGCGCTGGAGCCGAGGCCACTGCCGGGTTTTATTTTTTTGGTGATGGAGACTTCAAAGCCGACGGGGTGGGTGGGACGGTTGGCGGGCCCGGTATCGCCGTTAAGTTCTTCGAGCATCTCGAGCAGCGGAGCGCCGGCGGTGTTCTGTGCAGGGTCGGAGGGCAGGGGAAAGCCGTCTTTGCTGATGATGATGACGCGCGGCTCGTCGATGAGGCGGACTTCCATGATATCGTATGGGGCATTAAGCGCCATGCCGAGGATATCGAATCCGCACACGAGGTTGGCGACGGTGCCGGGGCATTGGACGGTGACTTTGTTCATGATTACGAATTAATGATGCGTAAAATGTCCGCGAATACGCCCGAGGCGGTGACTTCCGCCCCGGCTCCGGCCCCTTTGACGACGAGCGGCTGTTCGCTGTAGCGATCGGTGTAGAACAGCACTACGTTGTCCTTTCCATAGAGATGGTAGAGGTCCTGTTCGGGCCCGATATGCTGCAAGCCGACGCTGGCTACGCCGTTGTCGTACTGTGCGACAAATTTCAGCTTTTTTCCTTTGGCAGCAGCGGCCTGGTATAATTGTTTGAAATGATCTTCTTCCTTCGTCATGGCTGCATAAAAATCTTCGACGCTGCCCTGCATACAGGAAGCGGGGAGGAAGGAATGATTGGCGATATCGTCCATTTCCATCCGTGAGCCTGCTTCGCGGGCAAGGATCATGATCTTTCGCATGACGTCCGTGCCACTCAGATCGAGGCGGGGGTCCGGCTCGGTGTATCCTTCATCCTGCGCCTGGCGGACGACATCGGAAAAGGGTTTTTCGCCGTTATAGTGATTGAAAACGAAATTCAGGGTTCCGCTGAGTACCGCCTCGATACGGCGCACGGTATCACCGCTCCTCAGCAGGTCGTTGAGGGTTCCGATGACGGGAAGGCCGGCGCCGACGTTGGTCTCGAAGAGGAAGCGGGCGTTATATTCCCTGGCCAGGTCTTTCAACTGCCGGTAATTTTTGTAGGGGGAAGAGCACGCAATCTTATTGCAGGCCACTACGGAAATGCTTTTCTGCAGCAGGGCAGCATAGCAGGTAGCTACATCCTGGTTGGCGGTCACGTCTGCGAAGACGGAGTTGCGAAGGTTGCGGGCTGTGATGCCGGTTACCCATTCGTCGAGGTCCATGGGGCTGCCCAGATCGAGGCGTGCGCGCCAGTGGGCGAGGTCGATGCCTTCATTGTCGAAGATCATTTTACGGCTATTGGCGAGTCCTACGACCCTGACCTGGATACGAAGCTGTTGCTGCAACCAATCCTGTTGTTTTTGCAGCTGATCGATCAGGCGGCGGCCGACGTTGCCGGCCCCGGTGATGAAGAGGTTGAGCTGGCGGTAGGAGGCTTCGAAGAACTCTTCATGCAGCACGTTGATAGCCTTTTTCACGTCGCCTGCTGCGATGACGGCCGTGATATTTCTTTCGGAAGAGCCTTGTGCGATGGCCCGGACATTGACGCCGTTGCGGCCCAGCGCGCCGAACATCTTGCCGCTGACGCCGGGGTGGCTCTTCATCTGTTCGCCTACCAGTGCGATGACGGAAAGGCCCGTCTCGATCACCAGCGGGTCGACGGTACCGGCCGCGATCTCGGGGCTGAAGGCGTTATCGACGGCTGCCTTGGCGATGGCGGCATTCGATTCGTCCACACCGACGCAGATAGAATGCTCGGAGGAGCCCTGGGTGATGAGGATAACGTTGATCTGCTGGCCGGAGAGTGCTTCGAAAAGTCGTTTGGAGAAGCCGGGGATGCCGACCATTCCGCTGCCTTCGAGGCTGAGCAGGGCGATGCGGGGGATGCTGGAGATACCGCGGATGCTATTGCCATTATGGGTGGCGGCCAATTCGATGACGGTGCCGGGGTCGGATGGTGCAAAGGTGTTCTTGATCCAGACAGGGATGTTCTTGCGCATGACGGGCTGGATGGTAGGCGGGTAGATCACTTTAGCGCCGAAATGCGATAGCTCCATGGCTTCCTGGTAAGAGATATGTGGAATGAGCTTGACATTTGAGACGAGTCTTGGGTCGGCTGTCATCATGCCTGAGACATCCGTCCAGATTTCGAGCCGGCCGGCATCGGCGGCTGCGGCGAAGATCGCGGCGGTATAGTCGCCACCACCGCGTCCCAGGGTAGTCGTGATGCCCTTGTCGTTGGAGGCGATGAAACCGGGAAAGACGAAGAGTTGGGAGGGGGAACCGTCGATAAATTCTTTTATCTGCCGGTTGGTACGGGGAAAGTCGACGGCGGCATGACCGAAGTGGGAGTCCGTGCTGATAAGATCGCGCGAGTCTTTCCAGGTGTGGTCGATATCGAGGGCGCCCAGGCGGGCGGCGACGATGAAAGAGGATAACAGTTCCCCATAGCTGACGACTTTGTCCTGGGTGCGGGCAGACAGTTCTCCGAGGAGGAAGATACCGCTGCAGATATCTTCTATTTCATTGCAGCGGGTTTTGACTGCGCTGAGAGTAGCGCTCTGCCGCGTGAGGGGCAGGAGTGACCTGACTGTCTCGAGATGACGATGTTCGATGACCTGTAATTTTTCTTTATACGACTCATCACCGGCGGCAGCCGTGGTTGCGACCTGAATGAGCATATCCGTAATGCCTCCGAGGGCAGATACTACAAGGATAGTCCTGTCTTTTGTCAGTGCTTCGCGGACGAGTGTAATGACCTTATCTATATTTTCTGCGTTAGCTACGGAAGAACCGCCGAATTTTAAAACCTGCATGAGCTGGTTGATTTTTTATCAATGAAAAAGCTGGTCTTTTGAGAAAGCAGCTTGAGTAAAGCCCGGGGGGTGATATGGAAATTGACAACCCTTAACGGGTTGTAATGGAGATAATAGTCGTAAATTCGACGGCTGATGTGGAGGGACCGATATGGTGATTGACTATCACGCCACTAAGATAGGAGAAATGAATGTAAAAACAAAAAATCGCCTATTTCTTGAGTGAAATAAAGTAGTTTTGCCTTTGTTTTTGATAATTTACTGCAAATAAGCCTCATTTGTTGAATAGTATTAAACCTGAACCGCCGGGCGGTTCGACTGAAAATAACTCGTTATGAATTATCAACCATCCCAGGGGTTGCAGCAATTCAAGAACCTGGTCGGCATTAAATTCCAGTTATACAATAGTCTTTTTACTTCGCTTCCTTTTCATCGCATCGAGAAGACGGGGATCCTGTTGTCGTTGTTGCTGACGGTATGTGAGGAAGGGTATATGAAGAAGCAGAGCCCGGAGGATATCCTGGAAGATTTTTTCCGGCGGCATACGTCGTTGGCGGGTGAGCGGGAGAAGGCGGATATCTTATTCCGTTTCGTCCAATATGTAGAGCGCCAGATCGTGTTGTTCGATGCATTGGAAGACGCCGCATTCCGTCATGTCAATGATATGGGGGGGGCGGGTACGCTGAAGCATCTGATGTCCGAGGTGATACAGGGCAACAAGGAAGAAGAACTGACGGAGAAGCTGAGGGATTATTCGGTGCGGCTGGTGCTGACGGCGCATCCCACGCAGTTTTATCCGGGAGCGGTGCTGGGCATCATCAACGATCTGTCGAGGGCGGTGATCGAGAACAATGCGGCGGAGATCAATCTCTATATGCAGCAATTGGGGAAGACTCCTTTCCTGAAGAAGCAGAAGCCGACGCCTTTCGACGAAGCGGTCAGCCTGATCTGGTACCTGGAGAATGTGTTTTATCATGCCAGCGGCAAGATCATTTCCACGTTGCGGGATCAATTTCCGCATGCGCTGGACAAGAATAATGCGGTGATCAAGATGGGATTCTGGCCCGGTGGGGACAGGGATGGCAATCCTTTCGTGAAGGCGGAGACGACGCTGAGGGTGGCGGAGGCTTTGCGGGGGGCCATCATCAAGTGTTATTACCTGGATGTACGACGACTGAAGCGGCGGCTGACCTTCAAGGGGGTGGATGTGCTGATAGCGGAGCTGGAACAAAAGCTCTACAATAATATTTTCATTCCCAACCAGATCACGGACCTTTCGAAGAAGGAGATACTGGACCAGCTGCAGCAGATCAGGGAAATCATTATTTACCAGCATAACAGCCTGTTCCTTCACCAGGTGGACAACCTGATCGGGAAGGTGATGATCTTCGGGCTGCATTTTGCGACGCTGGACATCCGGCAGGAGAGTACGGTGCACGGGACTGTGCTGGCGGCTATTGCTGCTTCCGATGAGAAGCTATTGCCGAAGAACTATGCCTCGTTGCCGGTGGCAGCAAAGATAGAGTTGCTGACGAGTGTGAGCGGTCAGGTCGATCCGTCGAAGTATGAAGATCCGTTGGTGAGGGATACGCTGGAGACGATCGGGACTGTGCGGGCCATTCAGCAGCTGAATGGGGAGGAGGGGTGTAACCGTTATGTCATCAGCCAGTGCAGCAGTGCCTTGAATGTGTTGGAGGTTATGGGGCTGTTCTTATTGGGAGGATGGAGTGCGGCCCGGCTGTCGGTGGACATCGTACCGCTGTTCGAGACCGTGGAGGACCTGCAGCATGCGGCGGGAGTGATGGAGGAGTTGTATCTCCATCTGGTGTATCGCAAACATGTGCAGCAGCGAGGCAATACCCAGACGATCATGCTGGGTTTTTCGGATGG
>PMUF01000177.1 GCA_003167015.1 Chitinophagaceae bacterium
GGCAGCGTTTCCGGCAGACAGATACTCGCTTATCGGGATTCCCTGCTGAAGTATACGAAGGATACCATCGTCTTTATCGACGGAGATACCCTCCTCATCAAACCTTTTGTCCCCATTGAAGTATACAAGGTGTCAGCGTACGTGTTCACCGGAAAATATGGCAATATCCACGTGTCCCTGCCCGAAGCGGTTAAAAAACATTATGCCATCAGGTTCTTCGATGAAACCAACAAACTGCTGTTCGAGCTGACCGAGATCAAAGACACCTTCCTCATCCTGGACAAGACCAATTTCCAGCATGCCGGATGGTTCCGGTTCGAACTCTATGACGGAGATGTGTTGAAGGAAAAAAATAAATTCTTTATTCCGAAGGAGTTTTAAGGCCGGGGCGCACGCCATCGTCCTACGCCATTGATCGGCATCACGCGCTCACCTCGCGAAAATCTCAATATTTTAGGCATTCTAAATATTATTTAGAAATTCTAAATTACTTTTATTACCTTTGTTTAATATCCTTTGATCTTATGGTAGTTATAAGCTATGGTACCCTGCGGGAGTTTTATGAAGAATACCCGGATTCAGAGGATGCTTTAAATAACTGGTATCGGGCTACCTTGGCGGCGGATTGGAGTAATTTTCATGAAATGAAGACGATATTTAACTCTGTTGATGCAGTGGGTAATGATCGCTTCGTATTCAGTATTCGGGGTAATAACTATCGATTAGTGGCCATGATATTTTTTGATATTCGAACTGTATTTATCCGATTTATTGGTTTGCATAAAGAATATGATAAGATTGATTGCGCAACGATATAAAAACACATATTGCTCTCCGAAATATAGTTTGCAAAGTAAAAGCGTAAAAAATGGCAACTTCGAAAAAAATTTCAAATGAAGCGGATTACAAATCTGTAATGGGCAAGATTAATACGCTGATGTCTAAAGGCAGCGAAAACTTGTCCAAAACCCAACTTGCTGAAATTCGAAAATTGGCCCTTGAAGCACAGGACTACGAGCAAAGAAAGTTTACCATTGCCCCTCCAACTACATTGGCCGGAATTATTGAAATGAAAATGTATGAAATGCGGCTAAAACAAAAGGATCTCGCCCGAAAGTTAAAGGTGAGCGACACAAAGCTTTCTCTGATTATGAACGGAAAACAAAAGCCGGACATTGCATTTTTAAAGGCTGTCCATACACAACTTCATGTAAACGGTGATTTTCTTCTTAATGCATTATAACTCATTTCCCACCACTTCTACGCCGAATACCGCCCCGAACCGCCGCAGCCATTTGGCTTTCACTTCTCCCATATCGACGGCCCCGCCCAATTCTTTCTCCATCGAAGTGACCTGCTTATGCTGAATGCCACAGGGAATAATGTCTCCGAACCAGGAAAGATCCGTATTCACATTCAGTGCAAAGCCATGCATGGTGATCCAGCGGCTGCAACGTACGCCGATGGCGCAGATCTTCCGCTCGCGACCCTTTACACCCGGCTCGATCCATACTCCCGTCTCTCCGGGCGACCGATCCCCCCGGATACCATATTCACCCAACACTTGAATGGTCACCTCTTCCAGGTTACGCAGGTAGAGCCCGATGTCGGTATAAAATTTTTCCAGGTCCAGGATGGGATAACCCACCAACTGTCCCGGCCCATGATACGTAATATCGCCGCCCCGGTTCGTGCGGAAGAACTGTACCCCCCTTTCCCGCATCCGCTGCTCCCCGATCAATATATTCTCCATATGCCCGCTCTTGCCCAGCGTATAAACCGGCGGATGCTCCACCAATAACAAATGATGCGCAGTGCCAATATTCTGCGCCCGTCCGCTATTCGCCGCACCCTGCTC
This sequence comes from Chitinophagaceae bacterium, assembly GCA_003167015.1. Lineage (GTDB taxonomy): Bacteria > Bacteroidota > Bacteroidia > Chitinophagales > Chitinophagaceae > Puia. The sequence goes on from PMUF01000177.1 coordinate 1,859, forward strand.
CTGCAGGCCTTCCGTCGCCGCAGCTTCCGCCAGTTGCCTCGCCTCCGTCTTGATCCGCACATTCTCCCGCAACAGCGCCTCCTGGTAGTCCCAGGCAGCCTGGTACTCCATCTGCCCCAGATCTTGAAAAACAACTTTTTGCATATTCTTTGCGCTCCGCATTCTCACAAAGGTACAGTAACTTTGCATAAACATCGATTATGCAGAGAGGACAGCACCAGGACAAGTCACTACAGCACCAGGACAAGTCGGATGAAAGCGTGCCCGCCGATGGATCGGAAGAATTCTATGAACGGCTAAACCTGACAGTCGACAAGGGACAAGCGCCATTACGCATCGACAAATTCCTGGTCCAGCGTATCGAGAACGCATCCCGGAACAAAATCCAGCAAGCCCTCGAGGCCGGCATGGTCCTCGTCAACAACAAACAGGTACAGCCCAACTATAAGATCCGCCCCCTCGACGAGATCATCGTCTACTCTGACAAAGAAACACCCGGCGAAGAGATCGTCCCCGAACAGATGCCCCTGAATATTTATTATGAAGATGATGAAGTCATGATCATCAATAAGCCCCCCGGGTTGGTCGTCCATCCCGCCAGCGGTAACTATTCCGGTACCCTCATCAATGGCGTCGCGTGGTATTTACAGCAAAAGAACAGCGGGATCAGCGAGCAAAACCTTCCCCGCTTCGGGCTCGTGCACCGGATCGATAAGAATACCAGCGGACTGATGGTGCTGGCCAAGACGGAAAAGGCTGTCCGCAGTCTGGCCAAACAATTTTTTGATCACACAGTCCGTCGTCAGTATATGGCATTGGTATGGGGGGACTTGGTGGAAGACAGCGGCACCATCGTGGCACATGTGGGCCGTCATCAGCGCTTTCGCAAACTATTCGACGCCTATCCCGAGGGAGACCACGGTAAAGAGGCCATTACGCATTACAAGGTATTGGAAAGGTTCGGCTATGTCACGCTCGTCCAATGTGTGCTGGAGACCGGCCGCACCCACCAGATCCGCGTGCATATGCAGCATATCGGCCATCCGCTGTTCAACGATGACACCTACGGCGGCGACAAGATCGTCAAGGGTACGGTCTTCAGTAAATACAGGCAATTCGTGGACAATTGCTTTGCCTTATGCCCCCGCCATGCCCTGCATGCGAAAACCATCGGCTTCATCCATCCCGGTACGGGACAGGAGGTGATATTCGAGAGCGAATTACCGGAGGACATGAGATCCGTCATTGAAAAATGGCGGGACTATACGCGGGGCTCCATGGGTGGTTCTAACGCGGGAAGCTCATCTTATAATCCACGCTGATCTTCCCCCTGGTGATATCGTCCAGTTTACTTTTCAGCAGCTTGCGTTTCAGCGGCTTAAGGTAATCGATAAACAATTTACCTTCGATGTGATCGTATTCGTGGAGGATGATGCGGGCTGAAATACCATTGAAGGTCGCCGTGTGCAATTCGAAATTCTCATCTTCGAATTCCAGCGTCACTTCCTCACTGCGCAAGACGTCCTCTCTGATCTTTGGGATACTGAGACAACCTTCATTATAGGCCCACTCTTCACCATTGACGGCCGTGACATGCGCGTTGATAAAAACCTGTTTGATGCCTGGGCCGTCCGGGTATTTGTCTTTTTCCCCCTCTTCCAGGTTCTCGAATATCTGCCGGGAATCGACCAAAAAAAGCCGGATATCCCGGTTGATCTGAGGGGCCGCTAGTCCTACTCCGTTGCTGGAGTACATGGTCTCCCACATATCGGCTATCAGGGTAGACAGATCCGGATAGTCCGGGGTAATTTCCTTGCTCACCTGGCGAAGGATAGGAGTTCCGTAAGCAACGATTGGTAGTATCATAGATTTTCCATTATTCGAATTTGTCACTGCACCGACCTCCCCAGGTATTCTTGCAGCAATATCGTCGCCGCAATTTCATCCACCAGCGCCTTGTTCCGCCGCTGTTTCTTCTTCATCCCCATATCGATCATCGCCCGGCTGGCCATTTTGGAAGTATACCGCTCATCCACCGGCAGCAGGGGGATCGAAGGAAATTCCTTTTTCAGCCGCACCATGATCTGCCGGACCAGCGGCGTAGCATGCGTATCGGTGTCGTCCCAGTTCTTTGGCTCACCAATGAGGATCAGCTCCACCGGCTCCCTTTTAAAGTAGTCCTTCAGAAAAGGGATCAATTTCGGCGACTCGACAGTCGTGAGCCCCGTTGCAATGATCTGCAAAGGGTCCGTCACCGCCAGCCCGGTGCGCTTAAGACCATAATCTATCGCCATGATACGAGCCATTGTCAATGAACCTCCACCTCATTTTGTTGCAAAAATTCCTCCGGCGTGCAAACCGGCAGCACCGGAATGGCAGCTTTTGACAGTTCCTGGTCGCGGGTGATAAAATAATCCAGCCTGTGATGCAAAGCAGTATAATAGGACAAAGCGTCCGGTATATCTTCCATCCTGGAATGCAGTGCATTGACAGTCGTCTCATACCCTGCATCGATCATTTGCACTTCCGCCAGCAACGCCAGCAGGATCGCCTTCGCCTGCTCCGGGCCATAGGCCAGGGTCAGGGCATGTCCGATATCCAGCACGATGGCTGCGGTAATAAACACCTGCACCCGTCCCTTGACAGCCCATTCCATCAGCTGCCGGGCAGCGGAATAGGCCCCGGCCTGCCGCTTTAACGTAAAGTCCAGCAAGACCTCCGCATCCAGGAAGATCCTAAAGGCCATAGCCGCCTCCTTCTTTTACCGCCTCAATCCTCACCGGCGGCTCCAGCCGATCCACCAGGTCCAATATATTATTGCGCCCCACCGGCTTGGTCACCGACCGAAAATAACTCTCCACCAGTTCGGAAACGCTCATTTCCTTACTGGCCGCATAAGCCTTCATGGCCTCTAGCAATACTCCGTCAATAGTTAAATTTAAACGTTCCTTCACCATGCAAATATACGCATAAAAATAAATCGTGCGTATTATTTTGGAATTTTGCTAAATATGCATGTTCAAATACAAATCGGCAATGACAAAAACGGCAAAAACCACGCTGGCGATGCCATTGGCGGTCATAAAGGCGAGATTGACCCTGCTGAGATCATTCGGCCGAACAATGGCATGCTGGTACACCAACATCCCTATAAAGACGGCTACCCCACCCCAGTACCACCAGCTAAAGCCACCATAAAGACCTGCGCTGATGACGCAGGCTATGCTCAGAACATGCAGAAATTCCGAGACGTGGAGGGCATTAGCCTTTCCCAGCCAGGACGGCATGGAATATAACTGCTGGGATTTGTCGAACTCTTCATCCTGCAGGGCATAAATAATATCGAAGCCGCTGACCCAGAAAATGACGGCGAGGGAGAAAAGTATAGGCAGCAGCGCAAAATGACCCGCGACGGCCAGGTAAGCGCCGATTGGCGCCAGTGAGAGACCCAGGCCCAGCACCAGGTGGCACAAAGGCGTAAACCGCTTGGTGTAGCTGTACCCCAGCACCACGGCCAGAGCCACGAACGACAACGCAAAACACAGGGGGTTGATAAACCAGGTGCAAACTATAAAAGCCAGACTGCTTGCAATCACAAAACGCAGGGCACTGTTTTTTGATATAATACCTCGCGGAATTTCCCGGATGGCCGTCCGCGGATTCATCGCATCCCACTTCACATCCAACCACCGGTTGAACGCCATGGCCGCACTGCGTGCGAAGATCATGCACAAAATAACCAACCCCAGCCTTTCAGCAATCTGCCACCCGGTAATAGGAGCCTGCGATGGATCCAACACATCATTGGGAATGATAAATGAATGCCACCCTTCTTTGAAATTGGCCGCCTTCTCCCATCGCATCCGCTCAACGATCGGATACGCGCCCAACGCAAACCCGATCATCGCAAACGGCATCGCAAAAATGGTGTGCGAAAACCGGATCAGACTCAGATAATTCTTAACTGTACTCATAATTATTTTGTTATTGGCCGCCCTCGCCCGCCGCCCGAACATTGTCCGCGCCGGGAACATCGCGCCGCCCCATCCCCCCCCTTACCAACTCCCACAGCACAATCCCCGCCGCAATAGAAATATTCAACGAATGCTTCATCCCCCACTGCGGGATCTCCAC
>PMUF01000006.1 GCA_003167015.1 Chitinophagaceae bacterium
GAATCCCTGCGGGAAGACCACCGAGATATCATCCGTGTTGGCGGCCACGTTCTGGCTGACATCGCCGGAATAGGCAATTCCCGGCTTAGTGCCCCAATTGCAGGGGGTTGGTTCGCAGGCGCCCCATGCCTGAACGCTGACAGTGGAGCCCGTGATATCCAGCTGGATCTTGACGATATCCCTGGTATTCGCATTCACATTGGTGTAAGCTCCGGCCAGGCTCGCCAACGAGGTTCCCGCAGCGCTGCGCAGGCCAGGAAGGGTAAACAGCAGCGCCAGCAGCCACCCCGCACTCCTGCCTGAAAAGAAAAAAATCTTGCTCATCGAAGTAATATTTATTGGTTTACAATCGCCTACTCTATACAACCCTTTTCGGCTTCCGGGTGATACCATTGAAAGGCATCTGATCCATTGATCGCAGGGATCGGTCGCGGGTAAACAGCAAGAAGAAAAAACAGTGTTTTCACCGGTACAACGGGCGTGCAGATGTTGTTTTTATTGAGTACATTACAGTAGACAATCTGTTTGGCTTGGATAAAAACCGCGAGATAATCGAGGGGCTAAAAATGGGATACAGGCAGAGAGTAGCCTGCGAAAAGATATTTTACCAGCAATACAGCTATTTCATCCGGGAGGGTTGCCGCAGGTTCCGGCTGTCGTATGAAGACAGCTTCAGCGCCTATAGCGATGCCGTACTTTCTGCCATCCACAACATTGTCAGCGGCCGCTTTGCAGACAATGCATCCCTGAAGACCTACCTCTTCCGGGTATTTTCCAATAAATGTATTGACCTTGTCAGGAATCATTCGATCAATAAGCAACAGGTCAACCGCAGCGTTGCGCCGCCCGAGCTTCTGGATGCCTTACCCGATACGGCAAAGAATGCCGTCGAGGCCATGATGCACAGGTATAATGAACAGGCGATCCTGGATTCCCTGGAGGCCGTCGGCGAGAAGTGCAGGGAGGTGCTGCTTTATTTCGAAGACGGCTATTCGGATAAAGAAATTGCGGAGCGCCTGGCCTATAGCAGCGCTGCCGTAGCCAAAACGACCCGGCATCGCTGCCTCGAAAAAATGCGGCAGATAATGCATACAGCAAAACCATGAATGAACCGTTCGAATATATTGAAGACTATTTTGAGAACCGCCTGGGTACAGCCGAAAAAAGCCGGTTCGAAGCCAGATGCGTGGAGGATGAAGCCTTTGCCGCGCAGGTAGCCCTTTATGCCCTCCAGCGCAAAGCGCTGAGAGCAGCGCTTGTCCAACAGAAAACTGCCGCCTGGACGGAGCCTGCCCATCCTGCCGTGCAGGAGCGTGCCCATCCTGCTACGGTGCGCCCGCTGGAGCCACGCTACCCAACTCCGCCTCGCAGGCTGAAACCCCGCCCATGGCTGGCCTGGGCGGTCGCCGCATCCTTGCTGCTGGGTGCAGCGGGCTGGTGGCTGTTCCGTGGTCCGGCCTCCCCGCATCAGCTGGCATCCGCGTATATCGACAAGACCTATGCCCGGTTGAGCCAGACCATGGATGGCTCAACAGATAGCCTGCAGCAGGGCATCGCCGCCTATAACCGCCAGGAATACGACAAGGCCCTGGACTTATTTGAAGGCCTGTACAAAGCCCACCCTGAGAGGACCGATGCGTTACGCTATGAAGGAATTGTTTACCTGCGGAGAAAGAATTACGACAAAGCCCTTGAAACGTTTTCGGAATTGGCCCATACCAACGGCCTGCTCAGCAACCCCGGATTGTTCTTACAAGCCGTTACCCTGTTACGACGTGATGCCCCCGGAGATAAAGAGCGGGCAAAGTCAATGTTGAACATGGTGGTGCAGCAGCAACTGGATGGAGCCGGAGAGGCCGCGACCTGGCTAAAGCGATTTTGATCAGGAAAAGGTACTGACCTCATTCCGAGCCATAAACTTGTCACCACTAAACTTTTCTTATGAAATTTTCTGTAAAGTCCAGGCTGGTAGCACTAATCATTCTTTTGTTGGTCATTATAATTTTGTTGCTTTTCAAATGCTGTCGTTGCTGCAGGAAATGCTCCCGAATCCCGGTTAAAGGGTATCCAAGTCAGATGATCATCTGGAAGAACCCGGATTCCTCCGATGCCTCTTTTTCAAGCTGGTTAAATAAATTTAAGGATTCGATCAAAGTATTTGGTGAAATAACCGATAGCGCGGCTTGTCAGAACTGCGACAACGATTTGCTGCTGCTGTCAGGACCTGGTCCCCAGGCATTCATACAGCAATCCGGATCGGGTGGCAGCGGGGGTAGTAAGCCGGGAACGCCCGGTGGCGGGGGTGGACCAGCCTTCTATTGTGCTAATTTAAGGATCGATGTTCCGGACAAGTTTTTAAATACAGATTCGTTCGCGATATTCTCACAAGCTCCCGGGAATAGTTCAATAAACCCAATCATGCATCCGAACAGCAATACGACCACCATTGCGGTATTCGATACAGGTTTGGACACAGGGGTAGTCAGGAAATACTTTGTACAAGGCGTCTCGCAAAGCTGCCTGTTAGATACAAAAAGCCAGTATGGATGGAATTTTGCCTACAATAACAACAAGACGCTGGATGATTATCCATCACGTCACGGTTCTGCCGTAACGAGGTTTATCGTTGATCAAGTCCTGCAATATGAATCCAATTCGGTAAGCACCAAAGGTGGTACCATCAATATCTTACCGGTAAAGATATTTGATTCCACCGGCACAGGCAGTTTGTACAATATTTTATGCGGGATTGCCTATGCGGCGAACAGCGGCGTGAAGATCATCAATGCCAGCTTCGGATTCTATGATTACACCGATACGGCGATCAATGCAGTAGCCGCCGTATTGATGCAAAATTATATGCAGTATTATCTCGTAAAAAATAACATGTTGATGGTGGCGGCCGCTGGAAATGATAATACTTCGGAGGATTCTATTTATCACGCGCAGATTGGAAATCCACTCGCCAATCCGCGAAACCTTGATTCTAACTATTTTTATCCCGCTTGCCTGGTAAAAGACAGTTTACTAAAAAACAACCTGTTGGTAGTCACTACTGTAAGCACTTCAACCAACCAGGTAAGCCCATTACAAAATTTCTCGGATAGTATTGTGGATGTAGGGATCAATTGTGACGCTGTGCTTGATTCAGTCAATGTCATTTATTATTCATTTATGAATCCCATTCAGCCTGCTACCAAGGTTTCAGTTAATGGTCCGCCCCAATATAAGTTTTACACGGTAACGGGTTCTTCCTTTGCAACACCGATAGTAACGGGCAAGATAGCCGCCTATTACAGCCTATTCATTGGCGGCAATGTGATCAACAAAGCAGCCCTCATAAACAAAATCATGACTTTTAATCCGTATCCAATTGGCATACGGGGTACTTTGCTGGCTCCTAATAGCAATTTTACTAAGAAGATTAGAAATGAAATGGTCGGTTCGAGATTCCCATAAATATCCTGGGCTAAAATGGTTGTAGGTATTGTAAAAAGATGGTTACCCTTCATGATCCTGTATTTTACCGGACAGGTTGTTTGTGCGCCTGTCCGGTCCCAATGCCCCACCGGACCGCAGCTTTGGACAAAGCTGATCGGGATTGAAACTGATACTATTCTAAGCCAGGAGCAAAAATTGAAGGAAGTCTTTGTATTGAAGAAAACATTCGAGGACTGCAGGTTAGCCAGGGATTCCGTATATGCCCGAATCTTGCATCGTATTGGTGTCTTTCAATATAATACCACCCGCGAATTGGATAAGTCTATCCGGAATACCTTAGAATCTGTTTCCATCAATACTTCCGGGGAAAAAGGCGCCTGTCTGCGGTGCGCCGTCAGGAGTTATACGAATCTCGGATATTATTATGAATATCTCTTATTCTTCGATCAGGCCTTGCGATATTTTGACAGCGCCGCGCTTCTTGCCGGCAAATTTGCGGGTCAGGAAACATATCTCCTGGAGTCGAGACAGGAAAGGAGCAATATTTTCGATAAACGCGGGGATTTTCAAAAATGCACAGAGGAAGCTGCCCGGGGCTTGCATGTGGCCAATACCTTGCATGATACCACTTTTACCATCGTATTTCTCAATCAAAGGGCATTTGCTTATGCGCAACAAAGATTATATCAGCAGGCTAAGTCTGATGCTTCATTGGCTTTGTCCCTTTCCGCGTTGAAAAAAAATAATGATGGAAAAGCCGGTAGTTTAAAGGTTCAGGCTATGGTTATGGAATCCGGAGGAGAGTTCCCGGAGGCTCTTAACCTATATAATGAGGCCATAAAATGCAGGATGTCAAGTGACGATCCGGACAGGCTTGCCGAAGACTACCTGGATGCAGGCAATTTGTTATTGTATAAAATGGGCAGGTATAACGAAGCAAAAAAATATTGCCTGAAAACCGTTCAGATTTCTTTGGCTCAAAAGGATTATAACACAACCGCCAATGCCTATAACAGTATTGGTAGCTTTAATTTCTTCCAGGGACATTATGCCCAGGCACTTTATTATTACCGGAAGGCATTAGACTTTCTCCCAATTGCGACAGGTCAGGGCGAGATGGCAAATCCGGGATCCGGAGAACTCAACCGCTTTCAAAATAAACAGGTCCTTTTGCATCCATTTGGCAACAAAACCGAATGTTTGCTTCATTTGTATAAACAGACCGGGCAGCCGGACTATCTCACCGCCTGCCTGCGAACGGCCTTGCTGACGGATTCGCTGATTTCCGCCATGCGTCATGAACAAACCGGGGAGCAAACCAAACTCTACTGGCGAAACCAGACCCGGGAATTTTTCGGGAACGCGCTGGAAGCCTGCTGGCTTGCCCGGGATACCCGCCTGGCCTTCTATTTTATGGAAAAAAGCCGGGCTGTGCTGCTGAACGATAAACTGAATGAACTGGGGGCTTTCGCCCTTTTGCCGGGTCAGGAGGCAGCTAAAGAACAGAGCCTCCAAATCAACATTATCGGG
>PMUF01000560.1 GCA_003167015.1 Chitinophagaceae bacterium
CCATGGGCTCCTGCGCCAATTCAGGCGGTATGTACGATATCTACAGCGTCGTCCAGGGCGTCGATAAATTTATGCCCGTGGACGTGTATGTGCCCGGCTGTCCGCCCAGGCCCGACGCCTTCCTCGAAGGCATATTACTGTTGAGAGACCAGGTCGGCAACGAAAAAAGACCCCTGAACTGGGTCATCGGGGACCAGGGCATCATTAAACCCCAGGGCGCCTCCATGAAAGAAGAAAAGAGGGCCGAAAGAATGAAAATGACCGAAATCAGAGACCCGGGCAGCGTATGACCGATATCGTGACTATATTAGACCATACCTTTCCAGGCTCCATTCTAACCGTCCAGGAAACAAAAGATGACTTTCCTACCGTTTGGGTAAAACCCGCTCATATCGTGGAAGTACTCCGTTTCCTGAAAATGGACGTGGACGGGCCTTACAAAATGCTGTATGACCTGACCGCCATCGACGAACAGGCCAGGAACCATCGTCCCGATCAGCCCGAGAGCCGCTTCACCGTCGTCTATCAATTACTGTCTTTCGAACGGAATGCCTTTTTGCGGCTGAAAGCCCCGCTGGGCGACGCCGAGCCTGTCATTCCCTCCGTGACGAGCGTGTGGCCTGCCGCCAACTGGTATGAAAGAGAAGTCTATGATCTCTTCGGTATCCGCTTCCAGGGGCATCCCCATTTGAAAAGGATTCTGATGCCCGACACCTGGGAGGGCCATCCCCTGCAAAAATGCCATCCCGCACGGGCCACCGAAATGACTCCTTACCGACTCCCAGAAAATAAGCAGGAAATAGAACAGCTCTCCATGCAGTTCAAACCCGAAGAATGGGGATTGGACAGCACGCTGGGCGACGACGACCTCCTCTTTCTGAACCTGGGGCCTCAGCACCCCGGTACCCACGGCATACTCAGACTCGTCGTTCAACTGGACGGGGAAAATATTATGAACATCGTCCCCGATATCGGCTTCCACCACCGGGGCGCCGAAAAGATGGGCGAACGCCAGTCCTGGCATTCCTATATCCCTTACACCGACCGGGTCGAATACCTCGGCGGCGTGATGAACAATTTCCCTTACGTCATGGCCGTCGAAAAACTCGCCGGTATCACGGTGCCGGACAGGGCCAAAGTCATCCGCATCATGCTGAGCGAACTCTTTCGTATTTCCAGCCACCTCGTCTGGTACGGCACCTTCGCCCAGGATCTCGGCATGATGACGCCCGTCTTCCTCACCTTCAACGACCGCGAAAAAGTACTCGATATCGTAGCCGCCATCTGCGGCGCCCGGATGCACCCCAACTGGTTTCGCATCGGCGGCGTCGCCCAGGAACTCCCCAAAGGCTGGGAAGGCCTCATCCAATCCTTCATCGATTACTTTCCCAAACGACTGACGGAATACGACAACCTCGTCATGAAGAACAGCATCTTCAAGGCCCGGACCATCGGCATCGGCGTCTATTCCACCGAAGAAGCCATCGAATGGGGTATCACCGGGCCAGGGCTCCGGGCCACCGGACTGGAATGGGACTTCCGGAAAAAACAGCCTTATTCCGGTTATGAACAGTTTGAATTCGACATACCCACCGGCCAGAACGGAGATTGCTACGACCGGGCCAAAGTGCGCGTCGAAGAATTGAGGCAAAGCCTCCGCATTATCCAGCAGTGCCTGCACAATATGCCCGAAGGCCCCTATAAATCCGATCACCCCCTGACCACCCCGCCCGTCAAAGAACGCACCCTGCAGGACATAGAAACCCTGATCCATCATTTCCTGAATGTGACCTGGGGCCCCGTTATCCCGCCCGGAGAAGCCTTTTGCGGCGTCGAAGCGACCAAAGGCCACAATGGCTACTACCTGATTTCCGATGGCAACACCACTTCCTACCGTACCCGCATCCGCACCCCTTCCTTTCCGCACCTGCAATTCGTCCCCACTATCAGCACCGGCTATACGCTGCCCGACCTGATGGCCATCCTGGGCGCTACGGATTATGTACTGTCGGATGTAGACCGGTAACTGGAATAAACGGTAAATGGAATAAATAGGACACAAGAAAGAATAAACATGGAACCAGAGCATATACTAAGCGACACGGAAACAGCAGCAATCCGCGAGATATACCGGCACTTCCCGGAGAAAAGCGCGGCCTGTATAGAGGGATTAAAAGTCATCCAGCAACACCACCGCTGGGTGTCCGATCAAGCCGTCAGGGAACTGGCGGAGATATTGGATATGTCACCCGCTGCCATCGACAGCGTAGCGACTTATTACAGCCTCATCTTCCGCAGGCCCGTCGGAAGAAACGTCATCTTCCTCTGCGACAGCGTCAGTTGCTGGATCATGGGCTACGATCAGATCGCCGCCTGTGTGAAAAAACAATTGGCGATCAGCTATGGCGAGACCACCAGCGACGACCGCTATACCCTGCTGACCATTCCCTGCCTGGGTACCTGTGATCATGCCCCCGCCATGATCATCAATGAAGACCTGCACCGGGACCTGACGACCGAAAATGTAGCCGCAATATTAAATACCTATGGATAAACCATTAACACAACATATTAAAAAAGACGGCACCTGGCTTTCCTTAAAGGAATACGAGGCCGTAGGCGGCTACCAGGCCCTTAAAAAAGCGTTGACGCTGGAACCGAAAGAAGTAACGACAATCGTCACCGATTCCGGCCTTAAAGGACGCGGCGGCGCTGGCTTTCCCACGGGGAGCAAATGGGCCACGGTCCCCATGGGCGCCGATGCGCCCGCCATCAAATATTTCATTGCCAATGCCGACGAGATGGAACCCGGCAGCTTTAAGGACCGGCTCCTGCTCGAAGGAAATCCACACCAGTTGATCGAAGGCATCCTTATCGGCGCTTACGCCATCCAGGCCCGTTTCAGTTATATTTTTCTCCGCTGGGCCTATCACCAGGCCGCCAAGGCAATTACCCAATGCATCCAAGAAGCCTACGAAGCGGGCTACTTAGGGACACCTATCGCCGGCAGCGATTTTCAGCTTAACCTCTCCCTCCATACCAGTGTGGGGCGCTATATCTGCGGGGAAGAAACCGCCCTCCTAAACGCCCTCGAAGGAAAAAGAGCCAATCCCCGGTCAAAGCCCCCATACCCCACCGTTCACGGCCTGTTCGGGAAACCCACCATCGTCAATAATGTAGAGACCTTGTGTAACGTGCCCCTCATCCTAACGAACGGCGCCGACTGGTTTATGAAACTGAGCAAAACCGGCGAAGGCGGCACCAAATTGTATGGAGCCAGTGGCCGGGTAAAAAGACCCGGTCTATGGGAACTGCCTTTAGGTACCTCCCTCCGGGAGATCCTCGAAGAACATGCGGGGGGGATGAAAGACGGCTATCAATTCAAAGGCGTCCTGCCCGGCGGCGGCTCCACTGATTTCCTTACCGAAGAACACCTGGACGTCCCTATGGACTATAAAAGCGTCAGTGCCGTCGGCAGCCGCCTCGGTACCGGCACCATCATCGTACTCGACGACAAGACCTGTCCTGTGGGCATGGTGCGGAACCTTGAACAATTTTTCGCCCAGGAATCCTGCGGCTGGTGTACCCCCTGCCGCGAAGGTTTACCGTGGACCACCAAACTGCTTGATGGCCTCGAAAAAGGAACCGGCAAAATGGAAGATCTTGACATCCTGACCTTCCAGACCCATTATATGGCCCCCGGCAACACCTTTTGTGCGCTGGCCCCCGGCGCCATGGAACCGTTGCAAAGCGCCTTAAAATTATTCAAAACAGACTTTGACCGGCATATTCACGAACATAAATGTCCCTGGGAATGATCATGGCCAATATACTAATCGATAATGTCCCTTATGCCGTCGATGGCAGCAAAAACGTCCTGGCCACCAGCCTCTCCCTTGGCCTCAACCTGCCCTACTTCTGCTGGCACCCCGCCCTGCACTCCGTAGGCGCCTGCCGCCAGTGCGCCATCCTCAAATACAAAAATGCCGAAGACACCAAAGGCAAGATCGTCATGGCCTGCCTGGAGCCTATCGCCGATCACCTGCGCATCTCCATCGAAGCGCCCGAGGCCCGCCAGTTCCGCGCCGGCAACATCGAGGCCCTGATGACCAACCATCCCCATGATTGTCCCGTCTGCGACGAAGGCGGCGAATGTCATTTGCAGGATATGACCGTCATGACGGGGCACAACTGCCGGAGATACGAATTCAAAAAAAGGACCCACACCAATCAATACCTTGGCCCCTTCGTCAACCATGAAATGAACCGCTGCATCCAATGTTACCGCTGCGTCCGTTTCTATAAAGAATATGCCGGCGGTAAAGACCTCGACGTATTCGCCTCCCATGACGACGTGTATTTCGGGCGTCATGAAGACGGCGTACTCGAAAGTGAATTCAGCGGCAACCTCGTCGAAGTATGCCCGACCGGCGTCTTCACCGACAAAACCCTCAAAAAACACTTCACCCGCAAATGGGATCTCACAGACGCGCCCTCCATCTGCCATCAATGCGGCGTCGGCTGCAATATCATCGCCAGCGAACGCTACGGCTCCATCCGTCGCATCCTCACCCGCTACAACGGCGATGTGAACGGTTATTTTCTATGCGACCGGGGCCGGTTCGGCTATGAATATATCAATAGCAAAAACAGAATTCCCTACCCTTCTAAAAACGAACAACCGATATCCCGGGTACTTTCGCCCGATGAAGCCATCGCCGAAATAAAAGCTGTCATCGCCCCCGGCAAAAAGATCACCGGCATCGGATCTCCCCGGGCTTCCCTTGAATCCAATTTCCTGCTGCGCCAAGTAGTCGGTCCTGCACATTTTTATGCGGGCATTCCCCGCGCCGAAGGAAAATTGATCCAGCGCGTCATCAGCCTGCTGAAAAACGGCAAGGTAAGAACGCCGTCTTTAGCCGAAGTGAAAGACTTCGACGCCATATTCATCATTGGCGAAGACGTCACCAACACCGCGCCCATGCTGGCCCTCTATCTCCGCCAGGCCGCAAAGAAAGCGCCCGTCGAGCTGGCTAAGGCCATGCACATTCCCGAATGGAACGATGCCGCCGTCAAAGATATCGTCCAGGGCGCGACCGGTCCCTTTTACATCGCCACTCCGCATATCACCGCACTCGACGAAATCGCCACTCATACCTACCGCGCTCATCCAGACGATGTTGCCCGGTTAGCGTATGCCGTCGCTCAACATATAAATACCCCCCTGGACATTGCCGGTACCGACCCCGATGCCCAAACCCTCACAACATCCATCGCCGCCGCCCTGCTCACTGCAAAAAAGCCCCTGATCGTCTCAGGCATCAGCTTATATAGCCAGGCCCTGCTCGACTCCGCCGCAAGCATTGCCACTGCATTAAAAGATCAGGGCAAAGACCCCGGATTGGTCTTTATCGTACCCGAAGCCAATTCCATCGGCC
>PMUF01000144.1 GCA_003167015.1 Chitinophagaceae bacterium
ACGCCGTCACGCAGATAGGCCTGCCCCCATGCCCAGCCGCTGCGAAGGGGTTTGTCGTCGGCGAACCAGGCGATCGGGCGGACTGTACCATTGGCGTAGGCGGCGGGATCGATATTAAATACGGGGCTTGCGTAGAAATAGACGTCAGCCTTGCCGCCCATTCCCCATGTGGGTTGACTGGCCGAGTCGAGGGAGACCTGTAAGACGCTGCCGGGGATATAGAATTTTTCTCCGGGCAGTTTGCGTTCTTTGCCGCCGACCAGTTCGACGAGGGCGTCATGGACCGGCAATTTCAATTGATAAGCCAGGTTGGCGCTGGAGCCGATGGTTACGATATGGCCGCCGGCCTTCAGAAATTTTTCCAGCTCGGGGATCGAGTGTTGCGGCGTGATGCGTCCCAGGTGCGTGCGATATTCGGCGGGGAGGTTGTCGGCATTCGGCTGCGGCCTGTTGCGCCAGGGCGACTCGCCTGTTTGGGAGACAGACGGTATGGCGCCGTCTACGAAGATGATCACGTCATATTTCGACCGGAGGTTGCCGGAATCGATGTCGCGGCCGTAGATGACGGTGACGGGGAAATGGTATTGTTCCGAAATCCACCTGATCCAGCCGGAGGGCATAGATCCGCCATAGGTGTCCCAGAGTGCGATGCGGGCAGCGGTAATTTTGACCGTGTTCGCGGGACGGTGACCGGAGACGTAGAAATCGCCGTTCGAGGTGCTGCGGTAAACGGGTTTACCCGCTTGCAGGAGATCGTTGACGGCTATATAGGAAGCGTTGCTGCGGGCATCCAGCCAGCCATTTTTGGGGGTAACCGGGGCTGCCGTTTGGAGCTCACCGTAAGGAATGCGTTGGAAGGGACCGTCGAATGCATCGGGGATACGGTCGAATTTGATGCCCATCGTATAGGCCAGTGTCCAGCCGGCGGCGTCATAGGGCGGAATGGGGGGACCGCCGGGATAGGCAAAATCGTTGGGATGGTCCTGCGGTTCGAACATATCGAGTACATGGGGCCGGAAGGCCTGGTCCGTCTTGACGATATAGGAGCCGGCAGGGTACTGTTTGCCGGCGACGGTGAAAGGCGCCGTTGCTTTCGAGACTGCGATACCATTGCCGATCAGGGCGTTGATAAAACGTACGGCGGTGGGGAAGTCAGGCTGGTCCGAGGGGATGATATAGCCGCGGGCATCGCGGTAGGCGGGATTGCGCAATACACTGTCATAGAATCGGGTGGGGATCACCGCCTGACCCTCAGGATCGCCGCCTCCGGGGGATTCGAGGGCGGCGGAGTCTGTAGCAGGGGCGCCTTTGCTGCCTGCGGCAGGCGTACGGGAGGCAGCGCTGTTGCGGCTGGTGTCGCTGCGGAGGCGGCTGGTATCGGTGTGGCTGTGATTAGCGCCGCGGCCTGTGGGGGCAGCGGTGGCGGAGGCTGCATAGAGATCGTTGATCTGCGCGATTCTTTTGGGTGAAAGGGTCCAGTAGTCTTTGCTGCCCCTTTCGATGGAATTGCGGCCCATCTTGTAGATGTTATACAGCAGTTCGTCGCGATAGCGTGCGGCATAGTCCAGCACGGCATAGTTGAGGGATATGGAGTAATCGATGGATTGCCGGAAGTACCATTTCTGCGGGGTGACGGGAAAGGGCGTGGCGCCATTGGGGATGAGCCGCTGTGGTACGAGCGGGACGTCGGCCGGGTTGGGGCCGCCGATGATCTCCGTCAGCAGGCCGATCATATTGTGAAAATAAGTGGTGGTACGCAGGCCGCCGTTGTACCAGGTAGAGTAGACTGAGCCGGCGCGTTCGGTATAGCCGGGTTTACCTTCTTCATTGAGGCGGCTGACCATGGCTGCGCCGACGGCGTCGAGGCTGGTAATGACGAGGGGGTCGAAGACATAGTTAAAGGGATCACGATAAGGAGGGCCTGCCAGGATGGAGCCTGCGGGGCCTGCCTGGTGGTGGTTGTACATGATCTGCGGTATCCATTCGACGAAAAGCTGACGGCCGATATTCTGTGTCTCTTTCAGGTTGAGCATGTAGAAATCGCGATTGTTATCATGGCCTGCATATTTCTCCCAGAGACGCGGCACCTGCTCCAGCGAACGTTTTTCCGGAATGGGGTTGCGCATATACCAGTTCGATACCAGTTCCTGGCCGTCGGGGTTTGCATGTGTCAGGAGGATGATGACGTTGTCGAGTATGCGCATCGTTTCAGGGTCGGTCCGGCTGGACAGCTGGTAGGCTGTCTCGATGAGCTGATGGGCGCCGACGACTTCCGTGGCATGCAGACCGCCGTCGATCCAGACGACGGCTTTGCCTTCGGCAGCCAGTGCATGAGCCTGTTCATCGGTGAGGCCTTCGGCGTGCGCCAATTGCTGCGAGATGTCCTTATAGCGATCGAGCAATTTCAAGTTAGCCGGGGAAGAGACGATCAGCATGATCTGGTCGCGTCCTTCTTCGGTCTTGCCGATCACGGTTAGCCGAACCCTGTCGCTGGCGGCGGCGATCTTTTTGAAATAGGCCTCTGTCTGTGTGTAGGTGGCCAGCATATAATTGTCGCCCATGGAAAAGCCGAAATGTTCTTTTGGGGTGGGGATGGCGGGGTTGAAGGAGGCTTCGGCTGTTGAGGCCGGGGCGAGGGAGGCCGGGCCGAGGGGGGTGGGCTGTGCCTGCAGAAATGAGCTGAGCAGGAGCGCGCCAAAGATGAAGAAAACATGTTTATTCTTTCTCATGTGTAGCTAGTTTTAGTTTGGTGAATGTCGGGATTTATTTAGTAATTTCCCCGTCTTACCGGGGTGAAGGAGTAGGAAAAGGCGCCTTCGGTGTCAATAAGACAGGAGTATGCCATCATGAAATATTTAATCATTGCCCTATTGATGTTGCTGAGCGGGTATGGGGAGGCGCAGACGTGTACAGGAGGGTTGGGTGATCCTATTGTAGATATAACGTTTGGGTCAGGGACAGGCTTTGGCAGTCCGCTGGCGGCAGGCATCACGAACATGACCTATATTGCGAACCAGTGCCCCAGCGATGGTTACTACTCGATCGTCAGCAGCACGGCCAATTGCTTTGGCAATACCTGGCTGAACGTCACACAGGATCATACCGGCGACCCGAACGGCTATTTCATGTTGATTAACGCCAGTTATCAGCCCAGCGTTTTTTATACCCAGACGATCAGTGGTCTTTGTCCGGGTACTTCTTACCAGTTTGCCGCCTGGGTCCTTAACATGGTTAATGAACAGGGATTGATCCTTCCCAATATTACTTTTACCATATTGAGCACGAGCGGCACGGTGTTGCAGAGCTATTCGACCGGGAATATCCCGGCCTCGGCCAGCGTCGACTGGATACAATACGGATTTTATTTCAATACACCTGTCAATGTCACTTCGGTGGTCCTGCAAATGACCAATAACGCCAGCGGCGGAAATGGCAATGATCTCGCTCTCGACGACATCACTTTCCGGGCGGCGGGGCCCACTATCCAATCGACGGCGACGGGCTATAGCAGCGATAGCATCAGCCTTTGCCAGAACGATCCGAGTATCCTGGCCCTGAGCGCCACGGTGGAGAACTGTTATGCAACGTCTGCATACCAATGGCAGGAGAGTACCGACAGTGGGACGACCTGGACAGCTATTCCCGGGGCTACCAGCCTGAGCTATTCGCGGCAGCCTAGCGGCACGGGGGTCTATGAATACAGGTTGACCGTCGCGCAGGCCGGCAATATCGGTATCTCCAGCTGTGAAGTGGCGTCCTCGCCGATCATCATCAGCGTAGTGCCTATTCCATCGCCGGCGGTCGCCATTACTGCCAGTGCTGACAGTATCTGTGCGGGAGCGTCCGTCACTTTTACAGCGATACCGGACAGCGGGGGCCCCAGTCCGGTCTATCAATGGATGGTCAATGGGGTGGATTCAGGGACAGGGGGTGCGACGTACACCACTTCCAGCCTGACGAGCAATGATGTCGTCAACTGTACGATGATCAGCGATGCGACTTGTGTGTTGACCGCTGTCGTTGTCAGCAATGATCTTTCGGTGGTCGTGACTGCAATACCTGTTACGGGTGTGTCCGTTGCCGCGTCGGCGTCGAGCATATGCCAGGACAGCGTTGTCGTTTTTACGGCGACGCCTTCTAACGGAGGTGGGGACCCTGCCTACCAGTGGACAGTCAATGGAGTAGCGACCGGTCCTCAAGCGCCGGCCTTTTCAGACTCCCTACTCAATAATGGAGATGTCGTCAACTGCACGATGACCAGCAGTCTCGATTGTTCGTTGCCTGTTACTTCGTCGCAGCCCGTGACGATGACCATCTATCCACTACCTGTTATCCAGTTACCTGCGGATACGGTGATTGCCGGAGGGCAGAGCCTGCGGTTAAACCCGGTCATTACGGGCACTATCTCCAGCTATCAATGGAGCCCTGCCGCGGGGTTGGACAATGCGGCGGTGGCCGATCCGGTGGCGACGCCGGAGGGTACTACAAACTACCAACTGGCGGTGGTATCGTCCGATGGGTGCAAGGCGTCGGCCGGCGAGATCGTAGG
>PMUF01000259.1 GCA_003167015.1 Chitinophagaceae bacterium
CGGCCGGCGTCAGCGCCTTTGCGGTCGCGAGTTATAACGCTCCCCAGACGGCACAAGGCTGGCAGCGGATCTTCGACTTCGGCAATGGGTCGGCCAACAACAATTTCATGATGGGGCGTAATGGAAGTACTGCTGAAAGTTATTATGAAGGCTGGAATGGCACAAACGGCGATCAGACCTGGACCACCACTTCAGCTATCGTCAATGGATCCGAGAATGTATATGAAGCTGTCCAGCAGGGAGGTACTGCGGGGGCGCTGACCAACGTGGCGCATTACCTTGCAGGTGCAGCCCAGCCAGCCAGCGGGCAGGCCGGATCGAGCGAAACGCATTTGCCCAACTCCATTGCCAGGACTTCAAATTACATCGGCCGGAGCAATTGGGCCGCCGATAACTATTTTTCCGGCACAATGTCCGAGATCCTGGTTTATAATACCGCCTTCAATACTACGGAGCGCGTGATCCTGGAAAATTATGAGTCGGCGGAATGGAACCAGACCGTTAGTGTCAGCGAGTATACGCCGCCTACTACCACTACCTATGGTACCAACCTGGTAGGCATCGGATATACGAGCGGGACAGATAATTTCCTGGCCGACGTGGCAGGCTCTACCGATGGACTGGGTTTCAGCAGCGGCAGCGGTGCCACCGATTTTTTGCATACCGCAGGCTACCTGATGGCGGCGCATAACGGCCAGGCCAATACGGTCATTACCAATGCGACTATTCCCGGTATTACGAGCGCCAGCCCGATTAGCCGCTGGAACCGCAGCTGGGATGTACAAATAACGGGCGGAAATACTGCGGGCGCCGTCACGCTGAACTTCAATTTTTCAGATTATAACGGAACTACACCGTCGGCCGTCAATACCTACTCGCTGTTGTACAATGCCACGGACGGTACTTTTGCTACCGGCACCAACAAGCTGGTGACCATCACATCGGCCAGTATAGTGGGAAGTAGCGTTGCCATTAAGTTGACAGCCTCCAATCTGGCGAATGGCTATTATACTCTTGTTTACAGTGCCACGACGCTTCCGCTGGAGCTGACTGCCTTTACCGCGGTCGCGCAGGGTAGCAACAGCCAGCTGGACTGGGCTGTCCAGGATGAGGCCGGTCTTAGCCAGTTCGAGGTTCAAAGGTCCGGTGACGGCGCGCAATTTTCAACGATCGGATCGGTCACTGCCGCGGCCTATAGTGTAGCTCCCGGGCAATATACCTATTCGGACATCCAGCCGCTGCAGGGCGTGAACTATTACCGGCTGGCTATGGTGGACGAGGATGGTACCGTTACCTATTCCGGCATCCGTACCGTCAATTTCGGCGGAAGTTCCGATGTCACGGTCAATATGTATCCCAACCCAGCCATTGATCTCCTTAACCTGGCCTTTACCCATGTTGACGGCACTGTCAGCATCAGGGTATTCAACAGCAGCGGGGGGATCGTGCGGGTGATAACGACAACGTCGGCCAGCGTCCAACTGCCCGTCAGTGATCTTGCCAAGGGTATCTATGTAGTCGAGATCGCCGGGACAAATCTCAGGAAGGCCGTGGAGTTCCTAAAGAATTAAAAGGGGTGCAGGTGCAATAAGCCTTAGGATTTGGGGCGTATTGTCGGGTTGGTCTGGCGGGCGAACCGTTGATAGTCCGACTCGTATGAGTCCGGGGGATATGATGGGCTGGGGGGAGGCGGGTATACGTTGTTGACGATCACCGTGGGCCTGGTATTGGAGGACAGGGCCCAGATGAGGGAGGCGATCCAACCGATAAAGGTCCAGCCCAGGAAGAAATTAAGGGCGAAGATGCCGCCGGCATTATCTTTTTTGCGGGCGAAGGCAATAATGGTCGGCAGGAAATAAGGGATAATGCAAAAAACGAGGAAGAACGTACCGAACATTCCCGGGAACCAGGGAAAGAATAAATGATGTTGCATGTGTGTAAGGCGTTAGAACTAAATATACTTATTTTTTTGAAAAATCGGGAGCAGCCTTATTTGACCGGACAAAAACAGGGGCGGGGCGGCAGTGTTCAAGGGTAAATCCCTGGACGTCATCGAAGATGGTCGCGGGGCGGAAGCTGGGATCTTTACGGCTGAGCCTGACGTGGTTGAAGTGAATGCCTTTTGCGTGACGGACATAGAAGCCCCAGGCGGGTAGTTCGCCAAACATGGAGAATTCGGGGTAATCCTTTTCATTTTCGGGGACCTGGTCCAGGCTGTCCAGGCCATAGCGGCCGGCGGCCGGATCGTCTTTTCCGCGATAGGTGATATTGATGTTTTCCAGGGTGACGTCTTCCACGGGATGTCCGGGAATACCTGTGATTGAGGAAGGGAATATATTATGCGGATACAGGACGTCGGGTCCTTCTGTCTCATAGCCTTTGTCGGGTTTGTCTGCCGGTACTTCTACGGTGACGTCTTTGATTGTGATGTGGCGGATGATGCCGACCGGTGCATTCTGTCTGCGGTGGCCGAGTCGGATAAAAATAGCGTTGCCCGTATTGCGGGCAGTAATGCCTTGCACCTGTACGTCTTCGAGGGTGCCGCCGTCGACCGATTCCAGGGCGATGGCCGACCGGTAGGTATCATATACGGTAATATTCCGGATGCTCACGTTCTTAAACCCGCCGCGGGAGGCTGTGCCGAATTTGACAGCGCTGGCGCTGGAACGGACCACGCAATTTTCGACCACTACCTTATCACAGCGGCTTTCGGCATTGCTGGATTTGAGACAGATGCCGTCATCTGCGGCATTCACATGGCAGCCGGCGATGCGCACATCCTGGCAGTCGACCACGTCGATGCCGTCATTGTTAAAGTAGGCGGTACTTTCCACGCGCATACCTTCCAGGGTGAGGTGGGTACATTCGGTATAGGTCTGTACCCAGGCGGCTGCATCTTTCAGGGTGATATCTATGATTTTTACTTCGTAACAATTTTTGAAGTCGACGATACCCGGCCGGTTAGATTCAGTGGGCCGTTTCTGATGCCAGGGGTTTTCATGCTGCCATTCCGGGTCCTGAAGCGTGCCTTCTTTCAGCATTCTGAATACATCTGCCACTACTTCGCGGCCGCGGCCGTCGATGATGCCTTTACCGGTGATGGATATATCATGCTGGCCGTCTGCCAGGAGCAACGCCGAAGCCCTCTCCTTGCCATAATCGGTGCGGTGGGAGGAGCCTTCCAGCACTGCGCTGTCTGCCAGGTGAAGCTCTACGCCAGACCGGAGATGGAGGACGGCGGTCACGAAATGGCCTGCTGGGACCAGGACGATGCCTCCGCCTTTTGCGGCGACACTATCGATGGCTAGCTGAATAAAGGAGGTGTGCATGGTTTGGCCGTCGCCTTTGGCGCCGAGGGTGGTGATGTCGAGGGTGACTCCAGTCGGAACGGAGGGTATTCCGAGGGACAGCAGCAGGGTGATATAGGCAAGTAGCATGTGTTTTTTTTATACTTTTAAAAAAATCTTTTTCTTATAAAGAATATATAGAAAGATCCATTGGACCATCGTTACCGAGATCGCTGTCCAGACCTGTTGTGCATTCAATGGAGTAAGGTGGATGAGGCCGCCGAAAAAATAGTTGGCGGTGTGAGCGAAGTCGATGGCGCCTTCCGAAGCGACGTAGATGAGGATCGAATTAGCGCCGATGACGACGAAGGGGAAAGCCCATTTCCTATACCCGGCGACATCGATGATCGCATAAAAGATACTGAGGAGAAGTATGCTGTATCCGCCGGCATAGAGTACAAAGGAACTGGTCCAGAGCCGCTTGTTTATAGGGAAGGCGAATCCCCAGGCAAATCCCAGCCATACCAGCAAGACGCCTGCCACGGCGAGGGCTGTGGCCTTTTTCCACATCGGCCAGGCGGTGGATTTCCATTGCAGGAAGCTGCCCGTTAATACCCCCAGCAGGGCCGTTCCGATAGCGGGGATGGTAGAAAGGACGCCTTCGGGGTCATGGATGCCGTCGTGCAGTCTGCCGGGCAGCAATAACCGGTCTATATAAGATTCCAGCGAACCCTGCATGGTGAGTACGCCTGCGCCGAAGCCTGGTACAGGGACCCAGCTCATGACAGCCCAATAACCGAGCAGCAGCCCGATGAGCCAGCCTATCTGCCAGCGGAGGCCGCCGCCCAGGTAGATTAGTCCCGCGAGGAACCAGGCGATACCGATCCTTGCGAGTACGCTTGGGAAACGTGTGTTTTCCAGGCCATTGAAACGGAGGGCGCCGTTGACCACCAGGCCGAGCAGTACCAGGATGAGGGTGCGCCGGAGCATCTTGCCGATGACTTGTTTTTTTGTCGAAGATCTTAGCTGGTGGGTTACGGAAAAAGGGAGGGCTGTTCCTGCGATGAAGAGGAAGAGGGGGAAGATCATGTCATAGAAAGTGAAGCCATTCCAGACCGTATGGTGCAATTGGTCGGACATTACGGTGAAAACGGGCCAGCCAGTGGTTCGCGCGAGGGCGTGGACGATCTGCTCGCCGCTCATGATCCAGAACATGTCGAAACCGCGGAGGGCGTCGAGTGAGAGGACGCGGGAGGAGGTGGGGGCTGCTGCCGTGGCTGGTGTGGAGGCGGGGGGCTTATTCATACGCTGCGGATATGGGTTGACGATATTTTTGATAGAGTTGGAGGGCTATTTTCCTGCTGTCGCCGGTGGGGGTTGTTGGGTAGGATTGGTGTTCGTTGACCCAATGCCATTCCCAGGTGCGGATATCTTTTTCGAAATGATCGAGGTCGGGCGGGGTATCCTGTCGGAGGCTTTGGTGTAATAACGTGAAGAATTTTTGCCAGCGGACCTTATAGAAGTCGTTCAGCAGTCCGCTGTATTGACAGTTGGCATATTCATGCAGGGGGCTGTTGGCGTCGCCCCAGAGGGTGATGAGGTCGCGGGCATTTCTTTCGTAGGCATCTTTTTCCGCGGGGGTGATGCCGCAGTTCCGGGCGGAGGCGAGCCAGGGGCCGAGGAGGAAATCGTGGCGCGTGGCCAGGAGGCGGTCGAGGTCTTCGATGAGGGTGATGAAGCGGGTACTATATAAGTTGAAGGCGGCAGTGTCTTTGGCGTGGAAGGCGTCGACCCATTTTTTTTGGAGGCGGTCTGCGTAGTTGGCGAGGACCTGGCGGGTGAGGTCGGTGAGGTCGTAGAGGAAGCCGTCGGTAGGGGACGGGGCGAGGGGCGGCCGCGAGGGGGCTGCGACTGAGGGGGAGGCGACTTTGACGAAGAGATCCCAGGCGGGCAGGAGGGCTTGCGGGGGGTAGTTGAGCTTTGTTGCGGTCCAAACGGTTATGGAGTCGAAGGTAGGGCGCCCTGTGATGATCGATTCAGCGCCGTCGCGGATTTTGAGTCCGTTGTAGACGGTTTGACGGAGGATCTGCCAGGCTTGAAGCAAATCGTCGTTGTCGAAGCCGTAACGGTTGCGGACATAGGTGCGAAGCCATGCGTTCAGGTCAATCGGCTGAGACTGCCAGGTATTGTCCATCATCAGTTCGTAGAGCACGGGGTTCTGTTCGATGGCCTCCATGGTCAGGCCGATGCCGGTGAGCTTGCCGGAGGCCGAATCCTTCAAGGCCAGCGCGGGTTTTGAGGCGACGTCGTCCATGTGGCCGAAGAGGTTGACGTTGCCGCCGAAATTATTAAGCATATTCCAGATCCAGGGTTTGCCATAGAAGGCGTCGGTGCTTTTCCAGATGGGCTGGATCTCGGCGGCCAGATCGAGAACGAGCAGGCGATCACCGGGCACGGCATCCAGCAAAGCCTTGATCTGCGGGGCCTTCCAGAACTTCCGATCGTTATAAAACAGCCAGCCCTGCATCACCCAGGTAGCGGAAGTATCGGCCTGGTGCATGCTTTCATAGAGCCGGCGGCTGAGGGCGGCGAGGAAAGCGGGATCGTCGGAAGGCGGTTCGTTCTCATTGAAGGTGTCAGCAGAATAGAGGTGGTCGGTGCCGAAGAGGCGGGTCTGGGTTTGGATGAATTTCCTGCCGATCACTTCAAACAGGGAATCTGCCGCGTCCAGGATATAGGTATCGGCAAAACCGTTGGTCCAGTTGACCCGTTTGAGCTTTGCCGTTGGGAAATGTTTTTGAAAGCCGGGAGGCACATGGCCGGTGAAGGCGGGGAGCACAGGGGTCATGCCCAGCGCTCTTTCTCTTTGGAGGATACGGACCTGAAGGTCGCGGTGGGTAGTCATCCAGTGCCGGGGGAGGGGCCCGCCCCAGCCGTCGAGGTTGCCCATCCAAAGCCAGGCGAAATAGGCGGGTCCTGAAAAGAAGGCATTCAATTCCGTGTCGGAGAATCCCATTTCTTTATAGACGATATCCCAGGTATATTCTTCACCGGTGATGGCCAATGGCATATTGATGCCGTGGAGGGCCATCCAGTCGATCTCTTTTTCCCAACGTGGCCAGTCCCACCAACTCATGCTGTAATTGAAGGTGCAATAGTTGAGGTAATAGCGCTCCTTGTAAGGAGAGTGGCGGCCGATTTTGGGCTTCACGGCGGGGAGTTGGGCGGGGAGGCGGAGGTTAGTGCCGTTCCAGGTGATCTGGCAGTGGCAAAAGTTCTTTAGATAATAATAGAGGGCGGAGGCGACGGCGATGCCGTTATTGCCACGCAGGATGATCTTGTTGCCGCGGCTTTCGAGTTCGAAGCTGTCTTTGGCGGCGGGTGGTAAGCTTTCAATGATGAAGGCGTCGGCGCGGGTGGGGAGGATGCGGTGGATGAGGGCGTAGGAGGCCTCGTATTGCGCTTGAACGGCGAGGGAGGTGATGAGCAGCAGCGGGAGGAAGAGACGAAACATATTGGCGGATTTTGCCGTGTAAATTATCGAAATAAAAAACCCCGGGGAAAAGATCCCCGGGGCAGGCTTATCAAGAGCTTAGTAGCCAGGATTCTGGACTAGCTTGGTATTCAACTGCAATGCGGTGAAGGGGATAGGATAGATCTCATGCTGAGGGTTCGCATCCGTCTTGAATCCCCAGGCACCTTCATACAATCCGAATCGGATCATATCATTCCGATGCCAGGATTCCTGGGTGAACTCTCTGCAACGTTCGTTGTAGATGGAATCGAGGGTGACACTTCCCCAGGCCGTCGAAGTGGTGCGTGCGGCACGCAATTCATTAGCGAGGGAAACCGCGCTTTGACCGAGGGTGGCCGTTCCGCCTCTCAGGATCGCTTCTGCTTTTTCCAGGAGGATATCAGAATATCTAAAAACGGGGATATCATTGTTCATAGCGGTACTGGGGGAAGTAGAGTCCGGGTAGAACTTGGCGCAACGGTAGCCCATGTTCCAGGCAATCTCGTCATTTCCGCAGTCGAATGAGGCGACATCCTGCCGCAGGATGATATCGGGGGTCAAATTGACCTGGTAGGTGTAGACGCCGGAGGGATCGGAACCGGTATAGAACTGGTTGTATCCGAGGTTGGTGGTGGTGACCGTTACGGGTGTGACGCCGTCTTCCAAATACTGAAGGCCGGTGAGCCATTGGTTGTTCCGCACGTCATTCGAGTCATAGAAATAGGCGTAATAGCTGGGGATGGTGCTTTCAGGGGCGCTGGGCGTAAAGTTAATGTGATATTTCGCCTTTTCGGAACGGGGCAGGTCATACCGCTGGTGGAGGTTTGTGCCCCGGAAGCCCCAGGGCCCACTGGAGAAGGTGGGATTTTCCGGGATGGCAAAGATGGATTCCGGGTCCAGGGTCCCGTTTTTGGGGCCGTTGTTGTAGGCAAACTGAGCGAAATAGGTGGACATCGGCTGCAAGGAGAAGAGGCCGGAATTGATGACGCTGTCACAGGCGGCGATGCAATCGTTCCAGCGTGCCGTCCCTGCGGTATAGTAATTGTCATTCAGGTACAGCTTGGCCAGCAGGGCGTATGCCGTATATTTCGTTGCGCGGCCGTAAGTGGCGATGCTGACGGTAGAGCTGAGATAAGGGAGGGCCGCTTTGACTTCTGATTCGATAAAGGCGGCTACAGTAGCCCGTGGTGATGCCGGCTGTGAGACGAAACTGCCGGAGACCGTATCGATGGGTACGTTGCCGAACAGGTCCATCATCATCAGATAGGCAAAGGCGCGGACCGTGCGGAGTTCCGCGATGCTCGTCGATTTGCCGGCGGTGGTGGAGGGCTCATCTTCATTGAGGAGCGCCATTTCCTGTGTAGCGAGGCCGATGATCGTGGAAGTCCAGCTCCACATGCTTTCCATGTAGGCGTTACCGCTGTTCCAGGAATGGTAGTGCAATTGCTGGTTTTCACCCGAGTTATACCAGTTGCCGCCGCGAGCCGGGAGGATCTCTTCATCGGTGCTGAGGGTCTGCATGAAGAAATATTCCACGCCGTAGCTGCCGCGCAGCGCTACATAGACGGGTCCTTCCGCCTGGATGAATTGAGCGGAGTCCTGCGGGAAGACATTGGGGGTCAGCTCGGAGGTGATCGGTACACTGAGCTTGTGACAGGAGCAGAACATGCTTGTCAGCAGTCCTGCCATGATAATATAGTTGAATGTTTTTTTCATGATGCTGCTTTTTACAGTTTTGCGTTAGAAAGAGATGTTTGCGCCGAGCAGGAAGGTGCGGGTTTTGGGATAGAAATTATTATAATCTACGCCCGGCGCCAGGCCGCCCTGGTTGATCTCCGGATCGATACCCCGATAGCCTGTGATGACGAAGAGGTTATTTCCCGTCACATAGAACCTGAGGGATTTGATATATTCGCCCACATTCCGCAGGGTGTAACCCAGTGAAGCATTGTCGAGGCGCAGGTAGCTGCCACTTTCGACGAAGCGGGAGGAATACAGGTATGAGTTATAATCCGCCGTGGTTTCATGGACCGCATCTTCTAAGATATTGTCATATTGTGCCGTTGCGGGGCGGAAGAGATCTGCCCGGGTGGCATTGAAGATATGGTTGCCGAACGTGCCGCGGAGGAAGATATTCAGGTCGAATTTCTGGTACCTGAAGTTATTGGCCCAGCCGAGCAGGAGTTTCGGTTGTGCATTGCTGAGATAGTGATAATCCACTCCCTGGGTAGGCGTGGTCGTCAGCTTGCCGGTGGAAGACACGTATTGAGAGACGCCGCTGGAGTTCTGGCCCGCATATTCCAGGGAGAAGAACTGTCCCAGGGGTTTGCCGGACTTGAGGATCTCGACCGTGCTGCCGGACTGGCCTGCGCCTTCGGGATCTGCCAGGAGGACGGAGTCGCCGCCGCTAAACAGCGGGTTTTTGAGACTGATGATCTTATTGGTATTGTGCGCCAGGTTGAGGCTACTGGTCCATTTGAAGGTCTTGGTAGCCACGGGAATCACGCTAAGCGCCAACTCGATGCCCTTGTTGTTCATGCTGCCGCCGTTGGCCGTGACGCTGCCGGAAGGGACGAGGATGGGGTCCACCGCGTAGCTATAGATCATCCCGGTAGTCGTCTTATTATATACGTCGATCGCTCCGCCGACTTTTCCTTTGAGCAGGGTAAAATCCACTCCGATGTCCGAGGTGGCGGTCTTTTCCCACTTAAGAGCGGGATTGGCCTCTTGTGTGGCGCCGAGCGCCGCGGTAGTGGTGCCATCGTAGTAATAGGTACCGAGGTTACCGGAGATGGATTGGGCGGTATAGGCGCTAAAGCCGGTAGCGTTACCTGTGACGCCGTAGCTGGCCCGCAACTTGAGGTCGGTGAACAGGTTTTGGTTCAGCATGAACCTTTCCTGGCTAAGGCGCCATGCTACGCCGACGGAGGGGAAATAACCCCATTGGTGATCGGCCCCGAATACGGAGCTACCATCCCGTCTGATCGAAGCCTGGAGCAGGTATTTCTGATTGTAGTCATAGGTGACCCGGCCGAAATCGGAGATGAGGCGGCTCTGACTATACAACCCATCTGCGCCGAAGGTGACGTCGAAGCCAGTCAGGCCATAAGGGTTGCTGAGGGCAAGGTTGTTAAAGGAGATGTTATCCGCCGGGAAATTAGCGGTGGTGACGGTGAAACCATCGTTATTGGTAAAATCCTGCCAGGAGTACCCTACCACTGCGTTGATGTGGTGTTCGCCGAAATGCTTGTCCCAGGTCAGGTAATCTTCGAACAGGGTAGAGGTATTGGTGTAAGCGGCCCTGGTCGCCTGTCCGCCCTGACCGAAGACCTGTTGGGAATGTCCTGACAGGCCGGGGTTGGGGTTGTTGTACATATCGTTAAAGTTATCCGTATAGTAACTATCCAGGTATTGGCCCTGGTTGGTGATATAGGATTGGTAGGAGAGGTCCATGTTATAGGTCAACGAGAAGGGCAGCTTTACCAGCGCTGTCAGGGTGCCGGCGAGGTTGCTGTACTTCGTATTCAGGGTACTGTTGTTGGTCATGGCGACCGGGTTATAATAAGCGCTGTTGGTAAAGTCTTCGAAGTAGGCTCCACTGGGTAATTTGACAGGCGATACAGGCAGGTACAGGGCTGACTGCAGGAGAGTCACGCTGCGGTAGGGGACGTCATCGGAATTGCTGTTGGAATAGGTCACGTTAAGGCCGAGCTTGACTTTATCCTTGATGGCGGACTGGTTGATGGCGAGACGGGCAATGACCCTTTGCAGAGAGCTTGCCAGCAGGATGCCTTCCTTATTGGCATAGTTAAGGCTGGCGATATAGTCGCTGTGGTCCGTTCCGCCGCTAATGGCAATATTATGGCTTTGGGAGAAAGCGTTATCCTTTTCGATGGCTTTCTGCCAGTTGGTATTGGCGCCCAGGTCATCGTTGGGGGAAAATGCTTCACCGTTGGCTTTCAGAAAAGCCCGGAGCTGGGGGGCTGTCATGACTTTGAGGTTCCGGGATACTTTTTCGAGGCCGCCGTAGCCGCTGTAGGATACTTGTCCATCGCCGGGCTTTCCTTTGCGGGTGGTCACCATGATGACGCCGTTGGAGGCGCGGTTNNAGGCCGATGGTGCGCGGCTGCGAGACGATGGCTTGCGTGCGGTTACCGTAGATGGCGGTGGCTGCGGCGTCTTTCAATACGTCGATGGAGACAATATCTGCAGGGGCAATCAGGGAGATGTCAGCGCCGGGTATCCCATCGATGACATAAAAGGGCGACTGGGAGCTGTTGATGGTGGAAGCTCCGCGGAGGATGACTGCGGCAGTCTGGTTGGGGTCTCCGTTGGCGGTGATGTTGAGGCCGGCCACCTTACCCTGGAGCAACTGGCCGACGTCGGTAATGGCACCGACGTTGAGGTCTTCCGGTTTCAGGGTGGTGATAGCACTGGTCAGGTTTTTGTGGCTGACCCTGCCATAACCGATGACCGCTATTTCATTGAGCTGGGTGTTGGATTCGGTGAGGGCGATCTCGAGTGAGGCCTGATCGCCGATGGTTACTTCGCGGGTGTCATAGCCGACATAGGAGATGACCAGGATGTCTCCGCGGTGTACGGTGATGGAGAAATCACCATTCTCGTCCGTCACGGTCCCTTTTTTGGTGGATTTGAGGGTGACGCTGACGCCGCCGAGGGGTTTGCCGCTGGTGGTGGTGACCTTACCTTTGATCTGCACGAGAGGTGCGATATCTTCCGTTGTTACGAGGCGGGGACGGATAACCACGTTCTGTTCGACGATAAAGTAATCGAAGGGCTGATCTTTGAAGCATTGGCGCAAGGCTTCTTCGAGGGTGGCATTTTTCAGGTCGAGGGTGACTTTGGCAGCCTGGTCGAGCTGCCGGGTCTTGTACCAGAAGGAATAGCCACTTTGGCGTTGAATTTCCTTGAATACTTGCCCTAGCGAGGCTTCCCGGACCGATATAGAGATCTTTTGGGAATAGCCTTTGGCAGAGACCTGTAAACAAGCAGCAAGCAACAGAAAAACAGTCATTTTCATAACGAGCCAGCATTTGGTTAATGGCCGGGACGGAATGGACGAGGATGGCCCGCCCGATCCGATTTGGCAATAAGCAGTCGGAATCATAAATTTGATTTGATTTGGGTTAACAATAAGCAGTTCCTAGACAATTGTTTAAACTAAACGTTGACTCAGCTAATCGCCGGGGGCGCCTCTAACGTTCCCGGTTTTTTTCATCTAAGCCAACACTATCTTTTTCCCATCTTTTATATTTAAGATTTGACAATGATCTTGTTATTCGACACGGAGACCTGAATGTCGCTGAGCTTAAGGATCTTCAGTACGCCGGACAGAGTCGTATTCCGCGATACGCTACCGGTGAATTTATCCGTCGGGACGGCCCCTGCGTATTCGACATCGATGTCGTACCAGCGGGAGATCTGCCGCATGATGGCCGGCAGTTCTTCGTCGCTGAATTCGAACAGGCCATCCTTCCAGGCTACGGCTGCCTCGAGGTCTGCATCCTGTATCTGCTGGATGGCGCCGTCTTTCCGGACCTGAGCAGCCTGGCCCGGCTTCAGGAGTGCCGTGTTGTTCCCTTTCGAGACTTTGACTAGCCCTTCGAGGAGCGTTGTCCGGACGACGGGCTCATCGATGTATGCATTGACGTTAAAATGGGTGCCCAGGACGTCGATGGTCATCGGGTCTTTATCGCCCGGGTTGCTGACGGTCAGAACCCGGAAGGGCATGGCTGCGTTCTTTGCGATTTCAAAATAGGCTTCACCGGAGATCTCCACTTCGCGGTCAGGTCCAGTAAAGGTCGTCGGATAGCGGATGGAAGAGGCTGCGTTGAGCCAGACGCGGGTGCCATCGGCCAGGAGCAGCTTGTACTGTCCGCCACGGGGTGTAGAAAGGGTATTATAGCTGGCTTTGCTTTGGTTGTCAGCGGCGACGGCAGCATATTTCAACTCGCCATCCTGGATTTTCAACACTTTAGCCGTGCCCTGACTGGCCAGGTTGCCGGTGTGGGCGCTGTCCAGGCTAATGGTCGAGCCATCGGCCAGTGTCAGGATGGCCCGATTGCTACCGGGCAGGATATCAGCGGGAGCGGGATGTTTTTGTTGAGCTGTGGCAGGGGCCGGTGCAGACCTGTGGTTCGTGATCAGCAGGACGCCGGTGAGGGCGATTGCCGCCAGGATTGCAGCAGCTATTGATGATCTTAATCTCCAGGGTTTCAAACGAAATAACAGGCTGGGTTGTTTTTCGGAAGGGGGAGAGGCATCTCCGGCAATCCTCTGACGGATGTGGGCCAGCATCTCCATTTCGATCCTTTCCATCAGGGGGGCATATTCTGTCGGCAGCAACAGTTCCCGGTCATCGAAGCGGTTGTACCAATCGATGAATGTCGTTTTTTCGGATTCCGTTATCGTACCGTCGGCCCATTTGCCGGCTAATTCGAGGATTTTTTCGGAGTAAGGTATATCGGCCATTGGAAGGTGTTTGCAATTATAGCCAATCGAAGGGAGGGAATGCCTTAGTCGGGATGAAAAAAAAGTTAAGAAAAAGTTAGCGGCTCAAAAAAAGAAGGGTCAGCAGGAGGGTAAACAGGTGGCCCAGGCCGCTGCGTAATTTTCGAATGGCAGTAGCCAAGTGCGCCTCTACGGTCTTTTCGGCGATGCCCAATTCAGAAGCGATCTTTTTGCGGGGATAGCCTTTTTCCCGGCTCATTTGAAAGACGATGCGGCATTTTTCGGGCAAGGCTTTGACGAGGGAGGCTAATTGTTCCTGCAACTCATTAAAGGAGAGCAGGTTTTCAGTATCCGGGGTGGCTTCTTCCCAATTGCGGGCCATGTGAAGCTGGTAGCGTTGCTGCCGGTTTTTGACGGCCAGCCGGTTGAGCACCTCATATTTTACGGCGACAGAAAGATAGGTATTGAGGGAATAATCCAATTGGACAGTATCCCTTCTTCGCCATAAATTACAGAAAACGTCCTGTACCACTTCGCGGGCTTCGTCCATATTTCCGAGGCGGTGCATGGCTGTCACGAGCAGTCTATCCCAATACCGCTGGTAGATCTCAGTAAAAGCCGCGTCGTTACTCTCTCTAAGTAATGGCAGCAATTGTTGGTCCTGGTATGTATTGTATAGCGTAATCAAAGCTTATTACTCCACAGGCCAGTAAAGTTATAAAAAATCGGATATGAAGTTAATTTTTTATTGGGGAGGATGTTTTTGTGAGGTGGAAGAGGCGGGGTTTTAATTTATGCAGACAGTAGCTGAGGGCGAGGGTGACCACCCCGCAAACAATAATAAGAGGTATCGTCGCCAGATAATGAAAGCTGAAGAGGGTGTACCAAACAAGGGGCGCGATGAGATAGACCGGGTAGCTGATTTCGCCCAGCGTAGTGAGTACTCTGTCGGGAAGGCCTTTAAGGCGAAAGGAGGTCTTATAGAAAGCAAAGCAGATGAGGATGCCTGCAGCGGTGAAGACCATCCTGGGCATGCCTGCGGCGATATTGGTCGTTGCGGGGTAAAAGGCAAGGAGCGCCAGACCTACGATCAGGCACAGGGGGCTGACGATCCGGGGTATTGACCTTTTATGGAAGAGATAGCCCATGAGGAAGCCGGCCAGAAACAGAAAAAGCTGATTCAGCGGGTTGATGTAATCGAGCCACTGGTCAAGGTAGGAAACGGAAGGGTTCTGTTTATAAAAGGCAAAGTACAGGTAGATGAAAAGGATGACGGCGGAGAGCAGATAAAAGGTAAGCCGGCTCTTTTTGGATAGGATAACGAAGATGGGGAAGAACAGGTAAAAGATCAGTTCGTTACCGATCGACCAGGCGCCCGAGGCTATGTATCCGTGACGATCGGTCACGGCAAAAAGCCCTGTCAGGTTATAAAGCAGCCCGGCATTCGAAGGGACGATATCGCGTACGAACATGGTTAAAAAGGTAACGAGCCAGAATAAGGGGAAGATCCGGACGAACCGGTGGAGAAAAAAATTGCCCAGGTCATGCCGGTTGAGCTGTATCCGGTCAAAATAGACGCTGAAGAGCGTGAGTCCGCTCAAGATATAAAAGACAGATACCCCATATACGCCGTAACGGCCTGGAAATGAGTGGGTAGAGAGAGGGCCGACTGCCAGGGTGGAGAGGTGGACAGCCATGATGCCTAAGGCTGCCAGGCCTCTAAGATAGTCGAGGTTATAGCGTCTTTTTGAGGGAATCGGAAGTTGAGTGGTCATAAAACGAAAATGCAAAATTAATTTCAGCGAAGATACAGAAACCAGCCTTTTTTAATGGGAAGCATTTAGCAGGGTACACCCCAAAAACTTAAAATGAGGAACGATTTTTACTACCCCGATTATATTCGCCTAGTATGCCCTTATTTTGTTACGATGCCTGACAACCTAAGCCTTAGTACTATTATTCTCATTGACTCCGATGAGACGGCAGCCGCCGAGCTGGCTGTTTTATTGCACGGCCGGCAAGAGGGCCCGCGAGTGCTGATATACGGCGCTGTCCGAGATGCTGCATGCCTATTGCGGGGAGGAGCGGTCGAATGGCTTTTTATCCGGATTACGGCCTGGGATGACTATCAATTGCTGGCGTATAGCTTACCAAACCTGCCGCGGCATGTCGTTTTCCTATCCGGCCGGAATGAAAAATGTACCGGGCATCTGGCGTCGACCGTCGACGGTCATCTGCAGCCGCCTTATCGTGCCGGGCATCTGGCCAAGATCTGGAACCGGATGACTGATCCGAATTTTGCTCCCCTGCCGCTGGATATCTTTTTCATCAAATGCAAGGCCCGTTATCAGCCGGTGCGGTATTGCGACATCAGAGAAGTGAGCAGAGAAAGCGGGCAGCTGCGGATAGAGACGCGGGATGCCGAATACCTGGTGGCGGGATCTCTGCAGGCGTTCCAGGAGCGGCTGCCGGTACCGCTGGCCCATACGAGCCGGGGGTGTCTGGTTAATGAGGTGTATGAGAGGGGATGGTGGCCGGGGGTGAAGATCAGGGCGGGGTTGAGTTTTTAGGGGATTTAACTGCCGAAAATCGTTAGCATTTTTTCCAGCGCACCTTCCGAGTGCATCCGCTGACCATTTTCAAGCGATTGTTTTGCTGCCATTGCTGCCCTTTTGCGCATATTTACTTCATAGAAAGAAATGGATTCCTGCAAAGTGTCGAATTTATCAGACGTTAAACATTCACTCAATTCCAAAGCATCAAGCATAGCCATGTTTGCGCCTTCTCCTGCAAAGGGCGGCATTACATGTGCGGCATCACCAAGCATTGTTACGTTGGGCAGGGCTTCCCAGGTTTGATCTAAAGGCATACAATAAATTGGACGTGGAATAACAGGCGCTGTCGCATTTTCGAAGAGTTCGTACCAAATACTGCTCCATTGGCTATATTCCTTTTTAAACCATGCCAAAACTTGTGTTGTATCGGAAAAATCCAACCCACTATTTGTAGCCCAGTTTTCATCGGGTTTGAAGCTTGCATAAAAACCCAGATCGCCGTTGCCTTTCTGACCTCCCAATACGCACTTTTCATTTCCGAAAGCCATTATTTTCCCGCCATTCAGCAATCCATATATATGAGGTGTTGCCTTTGCTGCATCATAAACATTGATTTCAACCATTGTAAAGCCTGAATAAAAAGCTTTGATGTCTGTGATATATGGCCGGATTTTGGAATTAGCGCCATCAGATGCCACTACAATATCCGCGTAAGCAGATAAGCCGTTTTTAAAATGCAACAGCCAGCCCTCCTTTTGTTTTTCCATTGAAACAAATTGACTGTCCCACACAACGGTTTCCGGCTGTAAAGACTCCAAAAATATTTTTCTTAATGCACCACGGTCTATTTCAGGACGAAAATGTTCATTGGCAAAATCTTCAACAGGTTTGGTATCGTGGTCGCTGAAAATTATTTCCGCACGTTCATTTACTATGATCTTTTTATCCGCACCCTGACGAATATTCTTTTTAAACTCGTCTAATAAATTTGCCGCGCGTAGGGCTGCCGATCCAGATCCTTCATGCATATCAAGCGGTGAACCTTGCACGCGAGCATCTTTATTAAGATCTCTTTCATATACTTTCACAGTTGCACCTTTTAGTTGTAAAAGCCGTGCTAATGTTAGTCCGCTGGGGCCGCCGCCAACTATGGCGATTTGCTTATTTTGTATTAACATACTATTCACCTGGGGTAATTTCTTAAACACAAAATTACGGCAGGCTCCTGCGGTAGGATTGTATAAATGCGACAAAATCGTTGCTTATTGCGTGTTGCCATTTAAATAGCCAGTTCGCCAACCAGCATATGCCCGCAAATTTTCATCCCTGCTCTTAGCAATGTCGCCTTTGAAGCGTTGTTGTTTATATTGCATCTTGCCGCCGGGACTCTTTTTAAACGATAAGCCTCCCTCTTTAACTCCTGGGTAAACAAGCTGCCAAACCCTTTCTTTCTATAATCTTCTTTCACTTCATAATACATATCAATGTAGGGGAAATTATAGTTCCTCACATAACCTCCGCCGGCGACGATCTGTCCTGCGTGCTCCAAAACATACTCCGGCCCCTCATTGTTACTTGAATTCCTTTTAAATAATGTATCAGGTATACTTAGTTCGGTCTGAAGACTATCTTCGAAAAGTATTGCTTCCGCGTTTATGTTCCGGGCGTATTCAAACATCATTTCCGATTGCAATATGTTATTGGTCTGACATTCCAGGAAATCGGCCTCGGAGGTTGTGCTGAATTTTGGAAATATTATATTGGCAAATTTCCGGTATGATCTGAGAAGGTAAAATTCAAAGATTGTGTCTCTGGCCTTACGGTCATCCTTTCCCCATACCGAACCATAACCTACTGTTTCCTTTCCCATTAAAAAAACGTAGGTATCGGCCCAGCCTGCTCCGTGGCATTTGTCAGTAAATTTTCCCGGAAAACGGGAGGCCTTTGGTGAAATAGAAACGGAGCATCCCGGATACCTGGGATCCCAGAACACTTACTATGTTGGAAATATCAAGGGCGTAGGCCGGATCTATCAGCAGACCTTCATCGATACCTATTCCCGGGTGGCCTTTGCCAAACTCTATGAAACTAAGCACGCTATCACATCCGCGGACATCCTCAATGACCGGGTCCTGCCGTTCTTCGAAGAGCACCAGGTACCATTGCTTCGCGTATTAACCGATCGGGGTACGGAATTCAAGGGAAAGCCGGAGCACCATGAGTACGAGCTCTATTTGCAGATCGAAGGGATTGAGCACAGCAAGACCCAGGTACGGCATCCTCAGACTAATGGAATCTGTGAGCGCCTACACCGGACTATGCAGGAGGAATTTTATGCCGTTGCCTTCCGGAAAAAACTATACAGCAGCCTGGACGAAATGCAGTACGACCTCGACGAATGGATGAAATACTACAATCAGGAACGAACTCACAGCGGAAGATACTGCTACGGAAAAACGCCGATGGAAACTTTTAAGGAATCTCTTATCTTAGCCAGACAGAAGATGATAGGACAACCCACCCCAGCAGCGTGACAAATATATCCTGACCCTATAAAACTAAAAATTCCTTATTGTCCGATCAAATACTAACTTTTACACTTTATGGGTTCTCTTCTCTAATCTTGCGAATTTTTTCTAACTCAATAACATCGACCTGATCTTTCGGCCGATTCACTATCTTTTTATTCTCAATAAGGTGGTTAATATGCAAAAAAGGTACTTCAACACCTTCGAGGTCGGCAATTGATGCCAAACTAAGACATTCGCTGAAAGAAATATTTTCCAATCCTTTCATGCTGGTCATTATATCCAATTCGATCCCACCACCTATATAGAAATTTGTCCAACCTGGCACAAATTGCATCATTTCCAAAGATGAAAAGTCTCCATATCCTAATTCCGAAAAAGATGTTCTCAGATTCTTTCGGTTTTCAATGGTATCATCAAGCCACATATCCAAATCATCTGTATTTCTATTAAACCCATGAAAGCGAGTTGCAAACCCGCCAACCATTATATACCTGACTTTATTCTCGTTTAAGACTTTCCAAAATCGAAGCAATTCTTCATCCAGCATATCCATAGCCTACTATTTATGGGTAATCTTTGCCTTTTTAAATAGGGTGTTAGTGCGTAGCATTTGTGTAAAAAGCCTTAATTTTTCTATATCAGGACGATATATATCCCGTCTAAGGCGGCTTATTTCACCTTCATTAGATGAAGGATCTAATGCTGTTTTTTCAATCGATTTTTTTTCAATTGACATAAGGAGTCTAATTTTCGGGAATGATGATGCAATTTAAACAAATTCTTTAAGTTTTATCAATTAAAATGGTTAACAAAACTCTTTATATTGTTGATGTTCATAGTATTATGGGATTTAAGAAAGCTTTCATCTGACTCGATTTAAATCGCCATCAGATCCTGGTTTCTTTATAGATTGATTCGAGTACCATAATTTGTTTGTTGTTTGCAAATCGGGAACATAAAAATATGAATTCAAGCTCCCGACCTTAATGACAACTGGCTTCACGTTTTAACCAACCTCACGCACTTCCTCTAATTGACTACTTCGTAGATGGGGTCAACCACCCCAGAACGGTGGATCAAGATGATAAGAATTTACAGTATCTACCTAACTAGCAAGCATGCTACCGGCAAATAACTAGCCATAACGTTAATTGCTAAATCTCAATCACCATTTTCGAAAGAAGAGCGATATATAAACCGGTGGAACCATGCAATTTTCGGCATTCAGTCCTTACAAGCTCCCCCATTAGACAAAACCGATTCATTGACCAACCTTTTTAATAAGGGGAAGTTAGGTTTTTCCCAATATTTCAGCCTCATGAGAGCCTTAGAAAACCAAGGCGAGATATCATGGGGAACTGTAAAATATATCTAATAGAGAAAGAAAGGAATTTTTCCTTTCATCTAAAAATGATGATGTAGGAATTATCTATCTAGATTCTATTTATCAAGATGGCATGGCGTATGGATCAGAATTTGTGAATACACTCGTGAAAAGAGGCTATAGGCCAATTGATATATCTTGGATCGATACTGTTTGTGATTTTCATAGACTGGATTCAGTTATGTGTATCGGATATCCGAAAGAGGCAACTATTTTTAAACCTAAACAGAGTGCATTTGAATCGATATACTCTGGCGACTTCAAGAATTGGAATATCATCACTAAAGGATTCATTTATGATAATCCGCCGAATTCAAATTTCTTTTCTGCATCGATCTTCACCTATCATGGTTTTAGTGGTGGTCCAGTAATTTTGAATGGAAGACTGATCGGCCTTGTCAGCGGTTTCGGTTTTGACTATAAAGAATCCAATTCAATTCTACTAAACAAGTATTTTGTATACCACCCCTATTTCATAAAAGCGACTCTTATATATAAATATCTCAAAGAGTTCGATTCCCGAATTCATTAAAGAATTGTGTGGTACAGCATCTTGGTATGGAATAAGATAAATAAATCTTAAATTTCAGAACGCTAAATTTCAACATTACTGAGAAGTTTTTTTCAAAAAACCTGCAAGCGGTTAGACGCGGAACTCTTTTTACAATAGATCGAAAAGTGGCGGATACTTTCGATCGTTTCAAGGCATCTCATTTCGCTCTACTACAAAGTGCTCAAGACATCAGCTTGCAGCTATCAGCAAGGTCCAGATGCAAATATCCTCCTTTTTTTCCAATCCATTTTGAGTATTCTATTTTGATATTCTCAAAAATAGCCGGAACCTACATCTCTCAAATCCGATCCAAAATTGTTTGAACTCTGTACCATCACGTTCGCGTTGCGGGAATGTTAAAGCAATTTATGCAATTGGGCATATTGTAATAAGAGGATGGTCTTGCCGTCCCTGATACCGCCGGAGGCGATCATTTCCAATGCCGTGGCATAAGGTATTTCGAGGACTTCTATGTTTTCGTCTTCTTCTTCGAGGCCGCCACCTTCGCTGATTTTCATCTCTTTTGTATAACTGGCCACGAAAAAATAGAGGATTTCGGTGACCGAGCCGGGGGACATATAGGCTTCGAATACTTTTTGCACCTGGTCGATCTTATAGCCGGTCTCTTCTTCGGTCTCCCGCCGGATGGCGACTTCGGGATGGTCTTTGTCCAGTAATCCCGCGCAGGTTTCGATCAGCATCCCGGTTTCGTTGCCGTTGACATAGGTCGGGAGGCGAAACTGCCGCGTGAGGATGACTGTTTGGCTTTCTTTGTTGTAGAGCAGGATCGTAGCGCCGTTGCCGCGGTCATAGACTTCCCGAACCTGCCGGACGGTGTGGTGGTCCGACGTTGTCTTATCGTAGGTGATTTTTCTCAGGGTGTACCAGTTGTCGGAGAGTACCTTGTCTTCGATAATGCTGATTTTTACAGGACTGATCATTTTTGATTACTTTTGATCTATTATGATCAAAAGTAACCATTGCCCATGAATTTTCAAAAAAGAAAGCTAGCTATCCTGCGGAAGCTGGAAGAGGCGGGGGAAGCGGACATCAAGGGATTGGCGTCCGACATGAAGGTGGCGGACATCACGGTCCGGCGGGACCTGAACCTACTGGCTGCGGATGGGTTGTTGTACCGGACGCACGGGGGCGCTATGAAGGTCGATCCTTTTGAGCCGCCCTATCCTTTTGCCAACAAGGCGGCGATGAATGCTGAGGCCAAGGAGGCGATTGCACGGCGGGCAGCTGCGGAGGTCGTCGATGGGGATATTTTGCTGATGGATTGCGGCAGTACCGTATTCCGGGTGTGTCCGTTCATTAAAAATAAAAAGATCCGGGTGGTCACGAATTCGTTGCCGGTGGTGTCGGCCTTACAGGGCAGCAGAGTGGAGGTCAATGTTATCGGCGGGGAATTCGATGCGGAGCGGCAGGCGATCCATGGGAAGATGGCGGAATACCATATCAAGAAATACCGGGCGACGAAGGCTTTTTTGGGGGCAGACGGTATTTCAGGGGCGGGGTTATTTGCGAACAGTGAGAAGGAGGCCACGTTGACGCTGGCCATGGCCGGGCAGAGCGGTGCCACTTACTTGTTGTGCGATGCGGCGAAGATCGGGAAGGAGACTTATTTACATTTTGCCGATCTCGGCGTGATCGATACGTTGATCACCGATGCGCCTGCGGCGGCGTGCCGGGCGATCCGGAAGGCAGGGATACGGGTGATGCATGTTAAGGCTTGACCGAGGCTGAGGCGGGCGCGGGTGGTTCGGGGACTTCATTGGCTTTCAGGACGCGGATGAAATTGCCGCCGAGGATCTTGGTAATATCTTCAGGTTTATAGCCGCGCTTGAGCAGTTCGCGGGTAATGAGCGGATAGGTGGTCACATCATTCAGCTGTTGGGGCGGGGATTCGATGCCGTCGAAGTCCGAGCCGAGGCCGACGTGGTCGGTGCCGATCAATTTGACGATATAGTCGATATGGTCGATCAGCAGGGACAAGGGGGCGCGGAGGGAATCAGCCTCCTGCGGGTATTTCTTCGAGAGGTATTCGTTGACAGCGTAGGTAGGAGTTTTTACGGCGGCCATGCTGTCTATTTCGGATTGATGACGTGCCATGAAGCGTATCATCCGCGGGACGTAATTGCTGTCGAGGAAACCGGAATAGAAATTGACCTGGATGACGCCACCATTGACGCCCACGGCCCGGATCTGATCGTCCTTGAGGTTGCGGTAGACGTGGCACAGAGCGTAGACACTGCTATGACTGACGAGTACCGGTTTGTTGACGGTGTGGATGGCGTCCCAGAAAGTTTGTTCGCCTACATGGGACAGGTCTACGAGCATGCCCAACTGGTTCATATGTCTGACGATGGCCTTGCCGTGTTCGGTGAGCCCATAGGGGGTGACGGTGAAGGCCTTCGATGATTCATCTGCCGCGGAGGTAGCCCAGGGGGTGCTGTTGTTCCACGTCAGGGTCATATATCTTACACCCCGCCGGTAGAAGCTATCCAGGTAATCCATATTGTCTTCGATCATATGGCCGCCTTCAACGCCGATCATGGCTGCCAGCCGATGGTGTTTGACCGCTTTTTCGAGGCCGGCCACGTCGGTGACGATCTGCATTTTGTCCGGGTTGCGGCCGGCGATGGCGTAGAGGCTGTCGATCTCGCGGTTGGCAAATTTGAAAGCCCTGCCGACACCATAGGTGTCATCACAAAAGACAGAGAAGACCTGGACGTCGACGCCGCCTTTTTTGAAGCGGGCGAGGTCGGAGTGGGTCTTGCCGGTGAGGTCGGTCTCGATATCCATGCCTTCCATGGTGGCGGTCGACAGCACGTCGTTGTGGGTGTCCACGACGATGGCTTTTTCGTGTAATTTCAGGTATTCCTGGGTGTGGGCATTGCCGGCGGATGCGAGGACGATGGCGGCGATGATGGAAGTATAGCGAGCGGCGGTGGCGGTGCGGGCGAAAATAGAGCGGAGGCGAGGGTGGTGCATAATTGTATTTTATATCCGGTGAAAATCGAGGTCCTGAAAATCGTAGCTGAAGTCTGTGAGCGGGGACACCGGCAGCATTTTTATGCCGGAGGCGATGCCGCGCTGGTCGAGGGTGAAGAGGACGAAGGCGTCGGCGCCCATGCTGCGGTCGCGCCATTTGACGATGAAGGAATTGCCTTTATAAGGCAGCATCTCGCCGGTCAGCTTTGGGGAGCGTTTGCTGTCGAACCAGGGTTTGCCGTTCTTCATCGAGATGACAATTTCGCCGAGCCAGGGATCGCGGTAGGTACCCAGGTAGATCGAGAGGTCACGTGCGGATGCAATGGGCGCCCCGCGGCGGCCGGAGACGGTGGTAGCCTGCTGTGCCTGGAAGGTTGCGACTTCTTTCCAGATCGAATCAGTGATATGCTTTGCCGAGGCCAGCTGAGACTGTCTGATCGCCGCATATTCGGTGACCCTGTCCGTGCCAGTGACGCCGAGGTAGGCATCCTTGATCTGGTTAGTGATAGCGGAGAAGGCGAGGCCTTCTTCCTGGTTGGTAAGGACGATGATGCCTAATTGCAGTTCGGGGATCATGGTGATCTGGGTGACCATGCCTTCGAGGCCACCGGTATGGCTGATCTGTTTGTAGCCTTTTACATCATTGACGAGGAACCCGAGGGCATAGGCTGCAAAATGGGTATTGTAGGTGCCGGGGCTGCCGAAGGGGATGATGGTTTGAGGCGACCAGCGTTCCTTTAATACTGCAGGAGAAAAGAGTTTTTGGCTGTCGCCGTATGTACCGCCTGCGAGATGGAGCTGCACCCATTTGCTGAGGTCGGCAATACTGGAATAGATACCGCCGGCGGCATGGTCGACTTTTGACCGGCTCCTGGCGATGACCTGTACTTTTCCCTCCACATTGGCGTGGCCGTCGATAACATCGCTGCTATCGCGCAGCCGGTCGTAGCTGGCGGCGCTATGCGTCATACCGAGTGGCTGCATGATCTTTTTCTCTATAAAGTCTTCCCAGCTCATGCCGCTGACGCGGGCGACGACTTCACCGGCGACGATGTAGAGGTTATTGTCGTAGGCGTAGGTCGAGCGGAAGCTTGTGACCGGTTTGAGGAACTGCAGGTTGTGTAGGATATCGGGGATGGTGAAATCGCTGGAATCCGGGAAGAACATGAGGTCGCCGGCGCCCAGGCCCATGCCGCTGCGGTGGCAGAGGAGGTCCCTGATGGTGAACTCTTCAGTGACATAGGGATCATAGAGCTTAAATTCGGGGATGTATTTTCTGACTTTGTCGTCCCAGTTGAGCCGCCC
Source organism: Chitinophagaceae bacterium (assembly GCA_003167015.1). Lineage (GTDB taxonomy): Bacteria > Bacteroidota > Bacteroidia > Chitinophagales > Chitinophagaceae > Puia. The sequence goes on from PMUF01000259.1 coordinate 24,598, forward strand.
TTCGTCGACCAGCATACCGAGGGCGGCGGTGGTGAAGGCTTTGCTGTTAGAGGCGATACCGAACAGCGTGTTTTCGTCCACGGGCTGGCGGGTGTCGAGGGATCGGACGCCATAGCCTTTGGAGTGGATGACTTTACCATCCTTGATGATGCAGACGGCGATGCCGGGGACGTCGAAGGTTTTGAGCGTTCGGGTGACGAGGCTGTCGATGGCGTCGGCGGTGAGCGGTTGGGTTGCGGCTCCCGGAGAGCCGGAGGTTGGGGCGCCCGGGGATTGGGCGTGGGTGGAGGCGGTGAGGACCCACAGCCCCAAAAGGGTCAGCGTGAATTTTCTCATTGCATTCGACTTTTGCTAAATATAGGGAAAAAATCAAGCCGGATCATGGAGGTAAGCGGCTTAATTTTAAGTAATTACTATTACCGCCCAACCTTTATGAGGGTGGCGCCGTTCATAATTTTGTAGCTTTAGTCATCACTAAAAACACCGAGTCCCATGTCTGGCTATTTGAAGTTTGCCACCTCCTGCGTCCTACTTTCCGCAGTGGTAGGATTAATGGCTTGTAAGAAGCATCATACCAGCCCTGACAATACTCTTCCTTCGCCGACCGTGTATGTTCTGGGCAGTTCCGGCGATACGACCGAATACTGGAAGAACGGCGTGGCTACGGTCCTGACGGCCGGCGGGCCCGGAACTTTTTCTGTTTCTGCCATGACGGTTTCGGACAGTGACGTGTATGTAGCCGGGCAGGTGGTCACCGGTGTTGCATCCAACAATTTGGAGCTGGCCCATGCGGAATACTGGAAGAATGGGGTTGGCGTTGCGCTTCCTGATTCGACCGGGTTGGCCACGGCCAACGCCATATATGTTAATGGGGCTGATGTCTATGTGGCGGGGTTGATGGGTTACTTCGCCTCTTCCACAGCCGTCTATTCTACTCCTACGGCGGTATACCCCAAGCAGGGATGGGTGGCCAATTACTGGCAGAATGGGGTGCCGGTGCAATTGCCAGGACAGCTAATTCCCGCGGGACCGCAGAATTCCACCGTCGATGTGTATTCCCAATATGTGAGCGGGATATTCGTGGCCGGCGGAAGCGTTTATGTGGCCGGCGGCAGCAATGAGTATTATAGCGGCGTTCCATCCAGTTATCAGTTTGCGCAGTATTGGGACCAGGGGGTCGCTACGAACCTGGTGGGCAACCTGGTGGACAGTTCCGGAGGCAATGTCACTGCAAGTCCGAATACGACGGGCATTTATGTTTCGGGCACCGATGTTTATGTGGCCGGGACGGTGGGCGGCTCCTTTCCCAGCCAGGCCGTTGTTTGGAAGAATGGTGTTGCCAGCATCCTAGGCAACGGAACGGCCAACTCCATTTTTGTATCGGGGAGTGATGTGTACGTGGCCGGGTCATCGCTGATCAATAGCAATTACGAAGCCTCGTACTGGGTAAACGGGCAGCCCACAGTGCTGAGCACCAGCCCTAATACACTGGCCCGTTCCATATTTGTGTCCGGTAGTGATATCTATGTTGCAGGAACCGATATAGTGAATGGGGTGGTGTATGCTACTTACTGGAAGAATGGGGTTGCTACCCATTTAAGCCCGGGTACGGGCGGCGCCGTCGCTATCTATGTACAATAAGGCGGGTTTCGGCAGGGCGTCGTATCTTTAGTCTCATGAAAAAATATTTGCTGTTGGGCTATCTGGTGGCCTGCCTGGCGGGGGCGAGGGCTCAAGGTGGAGGAACGGATGCGGGGCCGGTGATCAGTACTGCATTGATGCATGGTAACTGGTCGGCCAACTGGATCAGTTGTCCCGGCGTACCGCAGCGGGCGTATGGCGTTTATCATTTCAGGAAGACATTTATGTTGGCGACGGCGCCGGGTAAGTTTATCGTGCATGTCTCTGCGGACAACCGGTACCGGTTGTTCGTGAATGGGCGGCCCGTGTGTTTCGGACCGGCGCGGAGTGATCTGGCGCATTGGAATTTCGAGACCATCGATATCGCGGCTTATTTGCAGGCCGGGAAGAATACCGTGGCGGCGCTGGTGTGGAATATGGGAGAGTATGCGGCGGTAGCCCAGATCAGTAATCAAACGGCTTTTCTCGTTCAGGGGGATTCTGTCCGGGAGGAGATTATCAATACAGATCAAAGCTGGAAGGTGATGAGGGATAGCGCTTACGAGCCTTGCAGTACCGATGCAGGCGGGGTTCTCCGGAGTTATTATGTGGTGGGGCCTGGTGATGAGGTCGACGGGTCCCGGTATCCCTGGGGTTGGGAGCAGCCTGGTTATGGGGATCAGGGTTGGGCGCAGGCTGTGAATATTACGCGGCCGGTGAATGCGGGATATGGGTCGGATAATTTGTGGACGTTGGTACCGAGGACGATCCCCTTGATGGAGGAGGTGATGCAGCGAATCCCGGTGATGAGGAGGATGAGGGGCGGGGGTCGGGAAGTGGGTAATGGGTGGGTGATCCCCGCGCATGACTCGACTGTTATACTGCTGGACCAGACCTATGAGACGATTGCATATCCGCAGCTAGAGGTGAGCAGAGGGAAGGGGAGTATGGTTAGAATGACCTATGCGGAAGCGTTATTCGACAGCCACCGGCAGAAGGGTAACCGGAATGATATTGAGGGGAAGGAGATGATGGGTGACTATGACGTATTCAGGCCGGACGGTGGAATGCAACGGATGTTCAGGCCTTTGTGGATGCGGACATACCGGTATTTACAGGTGACTGTCGTCACCGGTGCAGATCCGTTGATCATCGAGGATCTGTATGGGATGTATACGGGCTATCCCTTCCGGGAGAAGGGCAGCTTTAGCAGCAATGATACGACGTTGAAAAAACTGTGGGAAGTGGGCTGGCGGACGGCGAGGCTTTGTGCCGGGGAGAATTATTTCGATTGCCCGTACTATGAGCAGTTGCAGTACGAGGCGGATACGCGTATCCAATCGCTGATCTCTTTGTATATCGCGGGGGATGACCGGCTGATGCGGAAGGCGATCACCGACTTTTTCGACTCGCGGGTAGCGGAAGGGCTGAAGCAGGGGCGGTATCCGAGTAACCGGCTGCAGGTGATCCCGCCGTTCTCGCTGTTTTGGATCAGCATGATCTATGACTATTGGATGCACCGGACAGACGATGCATTTATCCGGGAAAAATTATTTGCCGTCAAAGATGTGCTGAGCTGGTATGAGAAAAGGATCGATCCCGACAAGTCCATGCTGGGGCCGATGACGTGGTGGAATTTTGTGGACTGGAACAACCGCTTCCCCGGCGGGACGCCGGACGGGGCGACAGACGGCAATAGTTCGGTGATCACTTTACAGTTGGCCTATACCTTGCAGCAGGCGGCGGAGCTTTTTCGTTATTACAAGGATACGGCGGCGGCTGGTCATTATAGCCGGTTGGCGGGGGTGCTGACGTCGAAGACCTATACGTTGTGTTATGATCCCGTGAAGGGAGAGATGGCTAATACGCCGGGGCGCTCGACCTACAGCCAGCATGCGAGTATCATGGCGGTACTGACAGGGAGTATTCCCGCGGACCAGGCTCCTGCTGTAATGAGCCGGGTTTTACATGACACTACCTTAAGCCAGGCTACGTTCTATTACCGGTTTTATCTGACGCGGGCATTGGTGAAAGCGGGTAAGGGAGATCTATATTATTCTTCGCTGACACCGTGGCGGGACATGGTTGCCAACGGGCTGACGACGTTTGCGGAGAATCCTGATCCTACGCGGTCGGACTGCCATGCAT
>PMUF01000197.1 GCA_003167015.1 Chitinophagaceae bacterium
AGCTTTAGCGCTCCTGACAGTATCAGCGACGTGGACCCCGCCGTGGCGGCCGATGGCTCTTTCCTGGTCTTCAGCTCGGGCCGCTCAAAAATTAAAGGACAGCTTTTTATCGTCTTCCGCGAAAACGGACAATGGGGTACTCCCGTCAATATGGGACAAGAGGTCAACCGGTCTACGTTTAATAATGAAGCGAAATTGAGCCCGGACAACCGCCGACTCTATTTTTCCACCACATACGCCCCTGCAGCGACTTATCCTGTTGACCCGGCGACGATCAAAAGTAAGTTGGCCGCATGCGATTGGGATACCCGCGGCAACAATATCTGGTCCGTTCCGCTGGACGCTTGGTTGAAGTAATTTTATTCCGCTCAAGAGGACGCGAGAGCGTCCGAACCTAGAAGCCTCAGCGGATGAGGGCGGGTTAGTCAGCCCTTAAGCTCTGGACCGGGTTCGCTACCGCTGCCTTCACCGCATGCCAGCTCACGGTCATCACCGCAATCAGCACAGAAGCCAACCCCGCCACCGCAAACATCCACCAGCTGATCGATATCCGGAAGGAAAAGGTCTGCAGCCAACGGTTCATCGCCCACCAGGCGATAGGGACGGCAATGACAAACGCGACGCCCACCAGTTTTAAAAACCCGGCCGACAGTAACGAGGCAATTCCCGGCACGCTCGCGCCCAGCACCTTTCGGATGCCGATCTCCTTTGTTCGCAATTCGGCGTTAAAAGCCGCCAGGCCGAAGAGACCAAGACAGGAAATGACAATGGCCATCAGCGTAAAGGAATTGATGATCCGGGAAAGGGTGATATCCGTTTCATAAAGCTTGTTGACCTCCTCATCAAGAAAGGAATATTCAAAAGGCACTCCCGGCACATCCTTATGCCAGACCTGCTCCATCTTTGCCACCAGCTGTTTATAGTTTGCGGTATTGGTATGCACGATCACCGTTGGCCAGAGACCATCGCGCGGGTTGTTGATCCAAATCATAAAGCCATCTACGTCGTGATGCAGCGACCAAAAATTAAAATCCTTCATGACGCCTACAACCTCTACTTCCCGCTGCTGGCTGTCATGCAGTTTGGTGCCGGGTGCGGTGTTTGCATTCAGGCCTAGCTCGCGGGCAAAGGTTTCGTTGATCAACACCCGGTCCGAATCGCCTTCCCTGAAATCCCGCCCGCTCACAAGCCTGATGCCATTGGCCTTGACAAACCATTTATCTGCGATGACATACTCTGCATTCTGCTGTTCGGACATTTTTTTGCCCGGCAACATCCAGGCATTGTTAAAGATCGCCCAGGCGCCGAGGGGCTTACTGGCATTGCTGACCTCCTGTACCCCCGCCAGCCGGCGGATATCATCCAGGAAGGCGGGCAGACCGTCGAAAGACCCGCTGGAATTAAAGGTGAACAACATCCGTTGGTCTTTATCGAACCCCAAATCTTTATTCTTGATATAATTCAGCTGACTGTAGATAACGATGATCCCCGTGATCAGCACGATCGACAATACGAACTGCAGCACTACGAGTGCCCGGCGGATGCCGCCGACGGAGACATGATTGCTGTAATTTCCTTTGAGCACTTTGATAGCGCTAAAAGCCGACAGGTAAAAGGCCGGGTAGACCCCCGCCACCAACCCCGTCAAAAAAACGAAACCCGCCAGCATCAGCCATATCCGGTAATCCTTTAGAAAGGAGGCGTCTACCGATGAGCCCGTGATACCGTTCAACCACGGTAAGGCCAGCAATAATAACGGCAGGGCGATCAGCACCGCTACCGACGCCAGCAGAAAGGTTTCGGCCAGAAACTGCCGGATAAGGTCGGGCTTACCGGCGCCTATGACCTTGCGAACCCCGACTTCCCTGGCTCGTTTGGAAGCATGGGCAGTAGCCAGGTTCATAAAATTGATACACGCAATAACCTGTATCAATACGGCAATCAGGACCAGGACCGACAAAAACGTAGAATCGACAGGTGTTCCGATACCGGGATTGTCCAGACCTCCCGTCGTATGAATGCTGCCGATGGGCTGCAGGTAAAGCTTTTCCTTCTGATTCCACTTTTTCAGCTCCGGACCTCCATACTTCTCTTCAAAAGGCGGCAATTTCTTTTCCAGCGCCGCCGGATTGCTCCCGGGCTGCAGTTTTATATACGTGGCGATAAAAGTCTCGCTGATCCAGGAATCCCGGCGCAGCATATTCCGGCCCAGGCCCTCGCTGTTGGCTGCCGTAAAAAGGGTGGCATGAAGATGGGACTTGCCCGGGCCTTCCGCCGCTACGGCCGTTACCGTATAGTCGACTTTTCCCTGATCAGTATTGTCAAGGGTAATGGTCTTACCGATAGGGTCTTCCTTACCGAATAATTCTTCCGCCAGCGATTTCAGCAGTACGACCGTATTGGGCTTATAAAGCGCCGTTTGAAGATTGCCGCGAACCGGCTGATAGGTGAATACGTCAAAAAATGTCGAATCCACGATAAACGCATCCCTGATCCAGAGATGCTTGTCTTTGTAAGTGATCAGGTGTTTGTCGACGCCTATAAAGGGAATAACCCGCGTAAACTGTCTGACCTCCGGGAAGTCCCGCTTCATCAGCGGCGCCACGGGCATGGCCGTTATCGCTAAATTGAATACGCCGCCCTGCAACCTGTCTATTATCCGGTTAACCCGATATATATCCTTTGCATCGACATGGTGGCGGTCATAGCTGTACTGGTCCTGCACATACAACAGGATATACAAACAGCAGAAGGTGCCGGCCGCCAACCCGAAAATATTGATGAAGCTAAAAGTTTTATTCTTCCGCAGGAATCGGATGGCAGTCTTCCAGTAGCTTTTAATCATGACTATTTCGCTTTTCGGATATAGATACTACCCATCATGGTTTTCATCATCATCTCGGGGCCGCCGCCATTGATCTTTCCATATACCCAATCCTCGATCTTCACACTGTAGTAATGATCTTCTGAACTCTTTTCAACCTTGGGCTGGGTCTTGTCGACGGCAATATCGAAATCGGAAAACATTTCTCCCCGGTCTGATTTCAGCTTGACATTCGCCTTGACCTCCGCAGGAAAAAGAACATCTATCTTTCCGTTGACCGAGGTGAAAGCCATCGGCGCCTTAGGGTCGATCGATTTGAATTTGACAATGATATCGCCATTGACGGTATTGGCGACAACCGAACCCGAAATACCTGTGGCGCTGATGCTGCCATTGACATTGCTGATCTCGATTTCCCCGCTGACATCCTTCACTTCTATATCTCCATTCTCAACGGTACCCAGAACAATTTTTGTCGAGCCCTGGGGGATTTTAATGGTGATCCCTTTCAGTTTGGATGACATGGGAGCGTGTATGGAGACGGCATTGTCGTGTTCTTCCGCGCTGAAGTCAAGTGATCCGCCCCCGATACGCTTCATTCCTCCGCCTTCGCTATCGTCCGATTTTTCATCGTCTTTTTCGGTGTGTATATCGATCACGACATCCTTGCCATCATAACCCTGCAGTGTGATCGAACCATCAAAAAGCCTCGCATCCAGCGTAAAAGGTTTTCCCGGCTCGCTGAGGGGTACGGTCAGCTCTTGCGCCGCCGGAGCGGGCGCAGGAGTCGTTGTCTGTGCGGCCAACCGCCCGCCCACTGCCATCAATAACACAACAAAAGACATCAATTTTACTGTAGACATAAACCTGCTTTTATGATTGTTTTTTAATATAAATATTTCCGTTGATGGTCTCAAAACGGAAGAGCTTACCGCCGTTTCCGATCCGTACCCGCTTGTCGATATCCAGCTTGTACACCGTTCCGCTGCCCTTAGGCTCCGTATTTTTGGTGACTTGTACCGGAAGAATTTCTACCTGGGGAAAGTCGGTATAAAACCGGCCGTTCATGCTTTTGAACTGGAGGTCAGCCGACAGATCGGAAGGGTAGGTGACAGTCAGCGCCCCATTCAGCGTATAATATTTCGATCCGTCGGGCGGTACGCTGGTATAAGACACCGTCAGGTTTCCGTTGATGGTCTTGGCATTGGTGATGCCCTTCGCATTTTTGATGCTCACCGGACCATTGACATTGTTTACTTTCAGCGATCCCGTCACGTCCTTTACGTCGACGTCGCCATTATTGACCGTAGAGACAATGAGGTTCACCCCAAACGGGACTTTCACCGTATAGCTCAGTGAATAGTGATATTCGATTTCGTTCCGGTCATCGGAATACGTCCAGTGGTCTCTACGATGCGGTCTCGTGTCATAAGGTTCCGCCGTATAAACGATGATGCTATCTGCCGATTGATCGAAGGCAACCCGTACCTCCTTTTTACCCACCTCCAATGTTGCGGAATCATCGGCATTGATCACCTCGTCCACATCGATGACTACCTTCTGGCCGGCATAGCCTTCTACATGGATAAAGCCATCCAGGTTGTACAGGGCAAGAACGCCGCCCGTCGCGCCGGGAAGCGTGAATTCCCGGGTTTGATGCTGGCTGAATTCCAGCTTTTGCGCCCTCGCCGGGCTCAGACAACCGCAAGCAAGGCCCAGTCCCCCCAAAAGGGGAATGATCATTTTATTCATAAAATTGTTTTATTGATTACGTTAAACGGGTGATGACTTGTTCGATCCTGGACCTCACCATATCGTTCAGTCCTTTTTCCTGTAATAATTTTTTAAACGATGGGACGGCTCTTTTTTCCTGTAGTTTCAGCATCACGTCGGCCAGCGCCGCCTGCATCAGCGGCGAGTCCTGCTGCAGTATGGACTGTATCAGTCCTTCCCTTACCGCTGCGTTGCGTGCATATTGGGTGAGCGCATCCAATGTCGTCAGCCGCACATTCACATTCGGGTCGTTGTTTAAGGTGGTCAGAAGGGCCGATAAAATATCCGGGCTGATCGTTTTGCTCTCACTGGCATAGCTTGCTGCGCGCATCCGTTGGCTGGCTGATGGGTTTTGCAACAGCGAAAGCATCATCATTTGTCTCATTTCACGGAGCTGTTCGGATAAGGCCTGTACCTGGATCGCGGTAGCGGCGACTGCTTTGACCGGCTTGCTCTCAACCGGTTTCAACACAACGGGGGAAGGTGACACTGCAACTGACCTGTTTTTTTCGGTATCCTGCGCCGGCCGCTGTGCAGCTTCCGGGGTCGCGGCAGCAACATATATAATCCGCGAGGGCCGGCTGAACATATATCCCAGGCCAAACCCACCTGCTATCAGTATAAGGCTACACGCCGTCGCCAGCCAGGGCTGCACTCTGAAAAGCTGCCAGAAGCCGGTCGCGCCCGTCCGCGCCGGTCGTCCGAATCCACGCGCCGGCCGGCCGCTCATCCCCTCGTCTTTATAGCTCTCCAGCATGGCATTGAAGTTCGCCTGCATTTCACCGGAAGGCTCGGGAACAGGCATATACCCCATCAGGTCCCACAGCTCACGGCTGCCTTCCAGCTCCCGCTGACAATCCTCGCATTCGGCCAGCTGCGCCTTCAATGCGGCCCGCTCCGTCTCCGTCAGCTGGTCACTCCACCAGCGCTCCAACAGCTCTTTATGTTTTTGACATTGCATATTATTCGATTTCCAACTCTAAATACAAGGTTTTCAACTGGCTGATCGCCCGGTGTATCCGCACTTTCACCGCTCCGACGCTGATATTCAGTATCTCGGCAATCTCAGCCCCTTTCAATTCCTGGAACCTGCTGAGCACCAGGATCTCCCGGCTTTCGGGACTCAGCGCTGCCACGGCCTTTTGCAGGATGCGTACCGCCATCTTTTTCTCCACCAGCTCAAAAAGCTGCGTATCCCCACTGATCCTTTCTTCCAGGTCCGCCACGTCGAAATGAACCCTCGTCCGCTGGTGCATCTTAAAATGGTCACTCAATACGTTGCGGGCTATATGGTACATCCATGTTTTGAACTCTCCTTCGCCGGTGAACGTATGCCTGGACTTCAGCATCCGGTAAAAGACGGTCTGAACCATATCTTCCGCGGATTCCCGCTGGCCCGTCATATGGTACAGAAATCCATACAAGGGCCGATGATATCGCTGGAACAGCAAGGCCATCTTATCCAGGTCTCCGGACTTCACCTTTAACATGAGCGCATTATCCGATAGCGGGTTCAATAGCTTGGTTATTCTTTATTCAATAG
>PMUF01000644.1 GCA_003167015.1 Chitinophagaceae bacterium
GACGCGCGAGGGCGCGGCCGAAGCCAGAAGCGAAAGCTCTGTGGGAGGGTTGGCTGGAATGACGCGCGAGGGCGCCGAGGGTGATGTGGGGTTAAAAAAGTAAGAGGGCAATAGAAATTGCCCTCGCGTCACGACTTGTGACCATTCAAAACTAAAAATATAAAATATGTTGAAATATTGCCGATATAAATAACTGTCAAATTTACCATTCTTGTTGGATAATTCAAATCCTATGCGACACTAATTAACTAATTACCGGCGTAGTGAGGATAGCGTATTTCGTACGCATTTCAGGGATGGGGGGAGGGTGGCTCTTCGGATTGTAATACGAGGGCTTAAGATGGTGATATGGGGGTTTCGGGCGGATGCGGCATGCCTGACCGATCAGAGCAGGAGTTTGTCCGGGTTGGGTATAAAATTGAGGAAGGCGTGGAAATTGGCTTTGTACTTTCTTTTGTCCAGCCGGTAGAAGTAGGCGCCTTTTTTAGAGCCGGACTTATCCTTTTCTTTTTGTTTGACGAGTAATTCGGTGGACAGCACTTTGCGGCTAAAGTTGCGATTGTCGAAATTCGTGTCGTAGATGCCTTCATAGAGCATCTGCAACTGGGGGATAGTGAATCGTGGGGGGAGCAGTTCGAAGAGGATGGGGTGAAGGGAGGCTTTATAACGGAGTTGTTTTTTGGCTATCTCCACCATCTCTTTATGATCGAAGATGAGTTCGGGCATCGATTTTACATGAAACCATTCGGCGTGGTAGTCGGCGCTGAGCTGTTTTTCATACCGGTGGATATCGATCAGGGCGAAATAGGCGACGCTGAGGGTCCTTTCTACGGGGTCGCGTTGGGGGTCGCCGAAGGCCCTCATCTGTTCCATGTAGACGCCTTCCAGGCCGGTGAGTTTTTTGAGAATGCGGTCGGCGGCCTGCTGGAGGTCTTCGTTGGGCTGCAGGAAGCCGCCCATGAGGCTCCATTTACCTTTCTCCGGTTTGAGTCCTCTTTGGATGAGCAGTAATTTGATATCACTGCCGTCGAAGCCGAAAATGATACAGTCGACGGCAATAAGGGTGCGTGTTTCTCCCGGATAGCGATTCATTGAATGCGAATGGGTTTTTGTACGAAAGTTGATATCTCAAAAGGTCAGTGAATGTAATACATTTCGGTTATTTATTTTACCAGAATTTAACATATAGCGCCATCAATATGGTCAATGTAATGATGATGAGCACGAGGGTGGAGGGTTTGATGGTAAACATTTCCTTATCCAGGGCGAAGGCTTTTGGATTGATGACGGGTCCGCCCAGGCTGATGCCGATCATGACGAGCATGGCAAAGCCGAAGGCCAGGCCCATGCAGATCAGGAAGGGTATTTGCCAGACGGTAAGCAGGGCGCCGTTATGGTCTACCCGTGTGGGGAAGGCTGTGTAGAGCCAGGTTTCGTGTCCCAATAGCTGCGGGGCGTATTCGTTGAAGAAAACACAGAGTACGAAGCCGGTGATAAGGCCGGCGACGGCTGCTGCGCCGGTTGTCCTTTTCCAGAACATGCCGAGCAGGAACATGGCCAGGACGCCGGGGCTGATGAAGCCTGTGTATTGCTGAATGAAGGTGAAGCCTCCTTTTCCGCCGATGCCCAGCAGGTCTTTCCAGGTAAAGAGGATGCCGACGATCATGGCGATCACGACGGCGATCCGGCCTGTCCAGACCATTTTTTGTTCGTCGGCGTCGCGGTTGAAATATTTCTTATAGATATCGAGGGTGAAGATGGTGGAGATGCTGTTGACCTTGCCGGCGAGGGAGGAGACGATGGCGGCGGTGAGCGCTGCGATGGACAGTCCCTTAAGCCCGGCGGGCAGGAAACCGAGGACGGCGGAATAGGCATAGTCCTTACTGCCGCCTTCCAGTTGGAGGTGGCCGTTCTTATACAGCACGAAGGCGGCGATGCCGGGCAGCATGACAATGACGGGCATGAGCAGTTTGAGGAAGCCGGCGAAGATGATGCCGGTGCGGGCGGTTTGGAGATTGGCGCCGAGCGCGCGCTGGGTGATATACTGATTACAGCCCCAGTAGTTGAGGTTGACGATCCATTGGCCCGCTACGTACATGGCGATACCGGGCAATTCCAGGTATTTATTTACATCCAGCTGGCTGGCCGCAGGTGTGGGCTTGTGGAAGATCATGTGGAAATGTTCGGGGGCGTCTTTCAGCATGGCGTTGAAGCCGGCGAGGGCGCTGCTGCCCAGTCCAAAGCTTTTGGCCACCACCGTCAGGGCGAGGTATGAGGTTGCAAGTCCGCCGATGATGAGGACGCCCACCTGTATCACGTCTGTGAAACCGATGACTTTCATGCCGCCGAGGGTGATGAGGAGGGCGAATATGGCCAGGCCGATCATGATGGAATGGAGGTGCTGGCCGCCTACCAGTCCGTCGATGGCCAGGGCGCCGAGGTAGAGAATGGAGGTAAGGTTGACGAAGATATAGAGCAGCAGCCAGAAGATAGCCATGATGAGCGCCACGGTCTCGTTATAGCGGGTCTTGAGGAACTGGGGCATGGTATAGATCTTGTTCTTCAGGTAGACGGGGATGAACCAGATGGCGATGATGATGAGGGCGATGGCGGCAATCCATTCGTAGGCGGCTACGGCGATGCCGGCGAAGAACCCGTCGCCGCTCATGCCGATGAACTGTTCGGCCGAGATATTGGAGGCGATGAGGGAGGCGCCGATGGCCCACCAGGTCAGGGAGCCCTCTGCGAGGAAGAAGTCTTTGGTATCGGTGACGGATTTCTTTTTCCGGCGATAGATCCAGATGCCGTAGGAGGCTACGATGAGGAAATAGATCACGAATACGAGGTAGTCTATACCGACGAGATTTCTGTTCATGGCAATCGTTTAGGTTGTTGGAAAGGGCCGGTTGGGATGGGGATGAATATCCGGGAGATCGGGTCCCAGGGATTCGGTCCGGGGTTTCCCAACCGGCGAGGTTATTTTTTGAGTTGGTAATAAGCCGAGTTCCAGCGCAATTCGTCCCTGAACCTATACAGCTCGGTGTGTTGGCCGATGTGGGCCAGCTCGATGCCGGCCATGTCGGCGAAATCGCGCAGGTGGCCGGTGGTGAGGTTTTGGCTGTAGCAGGTATGGTGGGCGCCGCCGGCGATGATCCAGGCCGAGCAGCCGGTCCGCATGTCGGGATATGGTTGCCAGAGGACGCGCGCGACGGGCAGTTTGGGCAGAGGATGGGCCGGGGTTACAGCCTGCACTTCGTTTACGATCAGCCGGAAGCGGTTGCCCATGTCGACGATGGAGGCATTGAGAGCGGGGCCGGCGGCGGAGTTGAAGACCAGCCGGACAGGGTCGGCCTTTCCGCCGATGCCGAGGGGATGGATTTCGCAGGATGGTTTGCCTTCGGCGATAGACTCGCAGATTTCCAGCATATGAGCGCCGAGGACGAGGTTGTTGCCGGGCTCGAAGTGGTAGGTGTAGTCTTCCATGAAAGAGTTGCCGCCCGGCAGGCCGGACCCCATGACTTTCATGGCACGTACGAGTGCGGCTGTCTTCCAGTCTCCTTCTCCCGCGAATCCATAACCGCTGCCCATGAGGCGTTGGGCGGCGATGCCCGGCAACTGTGTCATGCCGTGGAGGTCTTCGAAGGTATCTGTGAAGCCTTTGAAGCCGCCGTCCTGCAGGAAGCTGCGCAAGCCCAGTTCGATCCTGGCGGCATCCCGGAGGGAGGAGTGAGCGGGGCCGCCTTTGCGGAGGGAAGGGGCGACAGTATATCGATCATCATATTCTTTTACGAGGTGATCGACGGCTGCGTCAGATATGGCGTTGATCACCTTTACGAGGTCGCCGATGCCGTAGGTATTGACGGAGTAGCCGAAGGTGAGTTCGGCCTCGACTTTATCGCCTTCCGTGACAGCGACCTGGCGCATGTTGTCGCCGAAGCGGACGAATTTGGCGCCTTGCCAGTCGTGCCAGCCGGCTGCGGCGCGGGTCCAGGTGTTGAGAGATTCGAGGGTCCCGGGGTCCTGCCAGTGCCCGGTGATCACTTTGCGGTCGAGGCGCATGCGGCTCATGATGAAGCCGAACTCTCTGTCGCCGTGGGCGCTCTGGTTGAGGTTCATGAAGTCCATATCGATNNAAGGTGTGCATCCAGGCGATGATGCCGATGCAGTTCGGGGTGGTGTTAGCCTCCTGGCAGGTATGGTAGATCTCTTCGGGTGACTTGACGGTAGGACGATAGACGATCTTTACCGGGATTTGCGCGGCGTTGTCGAGCGCTTTGACAATGGAATGGGAATGGGCGGCAACTTGCTTTAGAGTATCTTCTCCGTAGAGGTCCTGGCTGCCGGTGACGAACCATACCTCGAGTTTTTTTAAATCCATATTATTTGGTGGGGTGATTTTTTGTTGATGATTTTTTTCCGGGGGAATTTTCCGATGATTAAATGGTTGGCGCCGATGGTCATTGTCCGTAATAGGCATCGGGCCCGTGTTTGCGTTGATAGTGTTTATTGATCAGCGAGTCTTTGAGCCTGGGGGCGTTCACATCGATCTGCATCGTGAGGTAGGCCATCTGTGCGATGGATTCGAGCACGGCGGAGTTGTAGACTGCCTTGTCCGCTGATTTGCCCCAGGTGAAGGGAGCGTGATTTCCGACGAGGACCATTTCCACTTCTTTATAGTCGAGGTTTTTATCACGGAAGACGTTCATGATTTGAAATCCTGTCTGGTATTCGTAGTCGCCACGGATCATCTCGTCATTCATGGGCGGGGCGCAGGGGATATCGACTGTGTTATGATCGGCGTGGGTCGTCCCGAAGATGGGGATATCCCGTTGCGATTGGGCCCAGGCTGTTGCGTAAGTGGAATGGGTATGGGCGATGCCGCCGATCTTTTCCCAATGTTTGTAGAGTACGGCATGGGTGAGTGTATCCGAGGATGGGCGTAGTTTGCCTTTGACGGTTTTTCCTTCGAAGTCTACGATGACCATTTTTTCGGGGGAGAGGTCTTCGTAGGGGACGCCGCTGGGCTTGATGGCGAAGACGCCGAGGTCGCGGTCGGCGGCGCTGACGTTGCCGAAGGTGAAGAGGACCAGGCCGAGCCGGGGGAGTTGCCGGTTGGCCTCGAAGGCGGCTTCCTGGATGTGTGTGTATTTACTCATTTTTCTTTGGTTGTCGATTGGATGAATTGTCCCAGGGCCTGGTAATCACGGAGACGACCGGCATAAATTGCCGTGCGGCCGGGGTCCGGGGTGTAAGTGATATCGAAGCCCTGGCCGATGGCGGCCATAGCGACTTCTACAGTGGGGTACAGGCCGGCGGCGGTGGCTGCGAACATGGCTGCGCCGAGTGCGCATGTTTGTTCCGAAGCATGGATGCGAATGGGTCTGTCCATGACGTCTGCCATCATTTGCATAATGAAGGGAGATTTTTTGGCTACGCCGCCGAGTCCGATGAGGCCGCGGATGGGGACGCCTTCTTCTGTAAAGCGGTCGACGATGGCCCGGGCGCCGAAGCAGGTCGCTTCGACGATAGCACGGAACAACCGTGGGGCGTCGCTGCCCAGGTCGAGGCCGGTGATCGCGCCCTTGAGCCATTGGTTGGCATCGGGTGTCCGGCGGCCGTTGAACCAGTCGAGGGCCAATTCGCTCTGGGGGGCTGGGTCGAGGGAGGCGGCTTGCCGGCTGAGCTCGGGGATGATGCGGTCGATAATGCCGGATGTTAATGTGTTGACGGATGATAGTTCAGGGATGCCGGGCGCGGAAGGCAGCAGCTGTTGCAAGGGCCAGGACAGGAGGTTCCTGAACCAGGCATAGGCGTCGCCGAATGCGGACTGGCCGGCTTCCATGCCCATCATGCCGGGGATGACGGAGCCAGGTACCTGCCCGCAGATGCCTTTAATCAGGCGGCCTTCCACTTCGTGGAGGGGGGCGACCAGCATATCGCAGGTGGAGGTGCCCATGACCTTGCTGAGGTGATAGGGCTCGATCTGGCCGCCGACGGCGCCCATGTGGGCATCGAAGGCGCCTACGCCGATGACGACGTCGGTAGAGAGGCCGAGACGGCTGGCCCATTCAGGACAGAGGGTACCGGCGGGGATGTCAGCCGTGTAGGTATCCGTGGACAAGCGGGTGGTGAAACCTTTCAGCAGAGGGTCCAGGGTGGCGAAGAATTCATCGGGGGGGTAGCCGCCGGAGGCAGGACCGCGATGGGGGGTAGAGATGGGGCCTGCGGTCGAGGCGGGGCTATGGGGGGTAGGGAAGCTGCCGGCTGGACCGGTGCCGAATGCCGGAGCCCAGAGGGCTTTATGGCCGGCTGCACAGACGCCTCTTTTCATTTGGGAGACGTGGTTGCCGCCGGTCAGCAGAAAGGGTATCCAGTCACAGTGTTCCACCCAGGAGTAGCAGGCTGCCCTGACGGCAGGGTCGATGCGCAGGATATGCAGCAGCTTGGCCCAGAACCATTCGGAAGAGTAGATGCCGCCGACGAACTGCAGGTAGTTGATAGGAAAGGTAGCGGCGTGGGCGTTGATGGCGGCGGCCTCTTTGACGGCGGTGTGGTCTTTCCACAGCACGAAGAGGGCGTTGGGGTTGTCGCTGAATTCGGGCAGCAATCCCAGCGGGGTACCCGTCTCGTCCACGGCGACGGGAGTAGATCCGGTGGTATCGATGGAGATGGCTGCTACGTTGCGGGCTGCGGCGGGGCCGGCTTGAGCGAGGCAGGAGCGGATGGTCTGTTCGAGTCCTTCGATATAATCGAGGGGATGTTGGCGGAACCTGTTGTCGGAGGGTTTGCAATACAGGCCGTCCTTCCAACGGGGGTAGTAAAAGACGGCTGAAGCTACTTCACTGCCGTCGGCGGCGTTGACGAGGAGGGATCGGACGGAATCTGTCCCGTAATCCACGCCGAGTACAAAGTTCTGTTTTTGCATATGGCTGTTTGTGAGATGCAAATAATATCCGTCAAAATAACATTTATTTTTTTGGTTGTAAAAAAATATTTTGGGAGTATGATAGTAGGGGGATCTGCATTAGATTTGTGAGCTACTAATCTTATTGTTAGAAAGGAAGGCGAGATATTTTAAGCAATTTTGCCGGGTCTTTCTACCCTATCCTGACAAGGTCCCTTGAAGAGAATTGCCACCGGGGCCGGTTTTTGCTGCTAACACAAATGAAGAGATCAGGGGACAGCGGGGCCCTCCCCTGACGTAAGTGTAATAAAATCCCAGAGCCTTAACCAAATTTTTGCGTTGATCGTAAGATACGTAAAAATTATTTTATGATACTTTGTACTGATTAAAAAATATGTATAACGTATCTATGAAATTTAGAAGGCGTTGATTCCTAGAAGTTTATCTTCGCTTTTGCGTGTTAGTTATACGAGAAATAGCCTAAATTGTCTTGCCCCTCAAACTGCCTGAAGAAAATGGAAAAAAAGATTAAAATTAATCGGATCAAGGCTGTCTTAGCAGAAAAAGATATATCGCATAAGGATCTGGCGATCAGAGTAGGCATAGCGCCCAACAGCGTTACGCGGATCTGCAACAACGAATTTCAGCCTACTTTAAAGCTGTTGCGGGAGATCGCCCTGGCGCTTGATGTGGACATCAGGGAACTGCTTATTCCTACCAGAAACTCCTGAGTTTTGTCTTTTACCGGGTATCTGTTGCATAAAAGAGGGTTTTAGTATCTTTAGCCTATCTATTGTAAATAAATTTACTATGTCCACTGTTTATGCCCGAAATGGCCGGCCACGGTCATTGGAAAACCTTATTCTCTTCCTGTTCATCTTTCTTTTTTTTATAGCTCAACGTGGGGAGGCTCAATCCAACCAACGGGCGGATGTTCCTTCCGACCAATGGATAACGGTTCCATTCCATCCATCCATCGCCGATACATCACAATACTGGCCGGACAGTCTCCGGCGGGAACTGGCACATGCGAAGAGCCTGTCTGAAAAGGCAAAATGGGACATTCTTCTGGCGCAATACTATTTTGCGCAGGATAGCGCACAGTCGGATTTCTATGGGCGGCAGGCGGTGGAGACAGCCGAGATGAGCCGGGACCGGATGTTGATGATCCGGACGTATATCGGCAACGGGAAGCGCTACTTGCAAACCGGGGAACTAACGGGTAGTGCGGATCTGGCGTTGGAGAATTTTCATCGGGCGGAGGCTATTGCCCGGGAAGAGAAACTGGATGAAGGGCTGGTGCTGAGTGACTGTGCTCTGTCAGAAGCATACCGTCAGCTGGGCGATAACGACCGGGCACTGGCATACTGTAACCAGGCGGTTACGCTGGCTGGTGATGGAGACAATGACACTTTGCAGGTGCTGGCTTACAATTCGCTTGGGAAAATCTACGAAAGAAGGAATGAGAAGTTGTCCGCCTTCAGGAGTTACCTGAAGGCGCTTGACATAGCAGAGCAAAGTAAAAAAGATGCCTTGATCTCAAGCGTGGCTGCTAAGCTGGCGGATTTTTATCAGGGTATACATGCTTATGACAAGGCGATCGACTATGGCATGCGGACGGAGGACCTGGACCGGAGGATGCGTGATTACGACAACCTTTCGGGAGACTATGAAATGCTGGGTGATCTTTATAAGAATAAGAAGGAATATGATATCGCGCTGGGCTACTTCGAGAAAGAGCGTGCATTGGGTGACAGCGTTCGTCTTGATATCATCAGCATCAGCGCCTATTTCCACATCTTCAGCTTGTATCTGGACAGCCGGCAATATCAAAAAGGGATGACTTATCTGAACCATCATCCCCTGGTGTTGAATTATTTTGATCATGCGGGGCTGCATTTCTATATCGATGAGTGTTATGGAGACGCCTATATGCAGATGGGGAAGCTGGATTCCGCGGCCTATTATTTCAAGCTGGCTGAGCCGCAGGTAGAGGCCCACGCGGGGCCGGACCTGAAGGCGGAGTTGTATGATGACCTGGGAGATTTTTACAGAAGAGAGTCCGACCTGCGGCGTGCTGCGAGTTATTATTTGAAGGAGCGGGCTGTCGGGCAGGTTACCGGCAAACTGCAACTTTCCCGGGATGCCGCGCTGATGCTGGACAGTGTTTACCTGCAAATGCACGATTACCAATCAGCCTATATTTATCACGAGGAGTATAACAGGGATGCCGACAGTCTGCGGAACCTGTCCCGGGAGACGGACCTGCTGAAACTGGAAGTGGACAATGACAACCGGCGGAGGGACCGGGAGGCGAAGGAAGAAGAGCAGGCGACGGAGCATAGGCATAATGTGCAATATATGGGCTTTACGGTAGGACTGGTGGTGCTGTTCATCGTACTGGTGATGCTGGGCTGGCTGGCGGTGCCGCCGTCTGTGATCCGGACGCTGGGGTTCCTGTCCTTTATCTTTCTTTTCGAGTTCATTATTCTGCTGACGGACAAACAGATCCAGGGCTGGACGAATGAGGAGCCGTGGAAGGTGCTGTTGATCAAGATTGCGCTGGCGGCGATACTGGTGCCGCTGCATCACTGGCTGGAGCATAAGGTGATCGTGTACCTGAGCAACCGGAAGCGTTTCAAAGCGGAGCATCCCGTGAGAGGGGTGGCGGCCGCGCAGGGGGAGGTGGGGCATTGATTGTGGGATGGGTGCTGTAGAGACAGTGAGATTTACGAATTAAATTCTGTTTTAGAATTAAATTTGGAATTTAATTCTAATTATTATTAACTTTGCAGTACAATGATAGAATTTGCATTGGATAATATCGATCTGAGGATCCTGCGGCTGATGCAGGAGAATGCGCGGATTTCGAATGTGGATATGGCCAAGCAACTGGAGATGGCGCCATCTGCCGTGCTGGAGCGGGTGAAGAAGCTGGAGCAGAAGCAGGTGATCCAACATTATACGACGAGCGTCAACCCGGCTGCGGTGGGGCAAAAATTATTGGCCTTTGTCTTTATCCGGACTTCGGAAATGTTTGGTGCCGGGGCGACAGGGAAAGCGCTCGCCCAAATAGAGGAAGTGCAGGAGGTACATAGTATCGCGGGTGAGGATTGCTGGCTGGTCAAGGTGAGGACGGCTGATTCAGCGGAGCTGATGTCGTTGATGCGTAATAAATTCGCTAAAATTCCTACTATACAGTCCACGAAGACGACCATCGTGCTGGAGACGATCAAAGAGGAGCAAAAGATAACGATTCGAAACCGGGTTGAGCCCGGTTCCGAACAAGGTCCTAAGGGCCGAAGTTCGGCGACCTGATTGATCACTAAAATATAATTATATGTCATCCACCGTTGGGCAAACGCCTTCATCAGTGAAGGTGGTGGCCGCATTTACTACTGTCTACCTTGTCTGGGGTTCCACCTACTTTTTCATCCGGCTGTCGGTTGAGCATATTCCACCCATGCTGGTGGGCTGTCTGCGTTATCTTATTGCGGGCATCCTGATGCTGTTGTGGTGTGCGATCACGGGGGAAAAGATCTTTTCCCGGAAGGTGATCAATCCTGCCATTGTGAGCGGGCTGTTGCTGCTGGTCGGGGGCAACGGAGCGCTGATCTGGGCGGAGCAGTACGTTCCGAGCTCACTGGCAGCCATCCTTTTAGCCGCGGGGCCGATCTGGTTCGTGGTGCTGGACAAGGGGAAATGGGCCGAAAATTTCCGGAGCAAGGCTACGATTGCGGGCTTGCTGGTCGGTTCGGCGGGGGTATTGATGTTATTCGGGGAAAAGCTATGGGGTGGTGACCCGGAGGGCGCCGCGGCAGCGGGTGGGCATCACCGGGAGGTGATGGCGCTGGTCATGCTGGTGCTGTGCGCTATTTCCTGGGCCGCGGGTTCGTTGTATTCGAAGTACAAGGCTGCGGGGAATTCGAATGCGGTGAATGCGGGGTGGCAGATGATGTCGGCAGGAGTATGCTTTGTTTTACTGAGTCTGGTCAGGGGTGAGTGGTCGCATTTCCGGCCGCAGGAAGTGCCGTTGTCTTCCTGGCTCTCCATTGCCTACCTGGTGACGATGGGGTCGCTGGTGGGTTACAGTGCCTTTACGTGGCTGCTGCAGGTACGGCCTGCCACGCAGGTCTCGACACATGCGTATGTCAACCCGGTAGTGGCGGTCTTGCTGGGCGTATTCTTTGCCGGTGAGCATCTTTCTCTGATCCAGCTGTCCGGGTTGCTGGTGATCCTTCTCAGTGTGCTGCTGATCAATCTGGCTAAATACAGGGCGGCAGCCGGCGGAAAGACGGGGGTTGGGAAGAAATTGGCTGCCGGGTGAGCGGGGGCTGCGCCGCGTGGGGCGACGTGGCGGGGGATTTTCGAAAAGGAATAATATTCGTTAACTTGGGCCTTGGCTGTTACGAACCTTTTCAGAAAAACACGGGCCATGGACTACAGAAGCATTACAGAACAGGCACAGCATTACGTAAGGACTTATTTTGACACGCACGCCGACGACCAGCTGATCTATCACAATTTGTATCACACCGAACAGGTAGTGAAGGCTGCCATACAAATTGCCCGGCATTACAACTTAAACGAGACGGATCTTTTCATAGTGCAGGTAGCCGCGTGGTTCCACGATATCGGGTATCTGACGGGCGGAGCTGCGGGCCATGAGGAAAGGGGGGCGAAGCTGGTGGAAGCCTATTTACAGGGGACAGGGGTGGAACCGGCTATTGTCGATAGTGTCCGGAAGTGTATTCTGGCCACTCAACTGCCGCAGCGCGCGGTCAGTCTGACGGAGCAGATCGTTTGCGATGCTGACCTCTTCCATCTGGGGACGAATGATTTCGAGGAGCGGAACAAGCTGATGAGAAAGGAGGCGGAGGCGGTGCGGCATGAAAAGATCAGTAAGGAGGATTGGCGTAAGTCGGCGATCCGGCTGCTGGAGGGACATCAATATTATACCGATTACTG
>PMUF01000283.1 GCA_003167015.1 Chitinophagaceae bacterium
CCATTGAACCGCGAATCCACGATAATCGCATCCTAGCCGATATCCCGGCCCAACGCCTCTTCAAAGACCGTTCGCATGCTCTCATCATCCATCGCCCGCACATGAATATACCCGATCCGGCCCCCCGACAACGAATCCGTTTCCTTCCGCCGCAAATTTACCCAACGCTTATACTGCAACTCATTTTCAGCCTCCAACCCGATAGGCTTGGTCGTCTCCTCCCACCTGACACCGGTGGTCGGATCATACAATGACAACAACGCCAGCTTGCCGGCCTTCCGGTTGAGATACTTGTATTGATCTACGGTATCTGTGATGGCCTCGCCGTCGATCTTCTCCAGGATCACGCCCGGATGAATCTTCTCCGAATACTTGTCCAATGGGCCTCCCTCTATGACTTCTGCAATCTTCAACCCCGGCCCCCTGTATCCGTAATCAAAGTAAATCCCCAACGATGCCGTCCTGTCGGAACCCGCACCCGCATTGCCGAAATAATAACAGCCGGTATGAGAAACATTAAGCTCCCCTAACATTTCACTCAGCATCTCCGCAAAATCATAATCGTTATTGATATAGGGAAGGAATTTCTTATATACAGTGTAATAATAGTCCCAATCCACCCCGTACATGTTCTTTACAATGAACTTTTCCTTGATCTGCCGCCAGGCATGATCGAATATGTAAGCCTTCTCCTCCGCATCCTTCAACGCCATCTCTCCATTGATCCCTACTGGATCAGCCTTGCCGCTCTCCGCATCGATCTTCGTGATCTTCCCTTCCGCCAGCACAAAGATGAACTTGCCATCTTTGGACAACTCCATTCCCGCATACCTCGCGCCCAGCTTGGCGAATAACTTGGTGTCCTTAGTCCTCAATTCCGTCACCCACAGATCATAACCCTTCTCGAAACGGCTTAGATAATACAATTTCTCCCCATCCTTCGACAACAACCAGTCGGCCGCATCTGACGTATGTGTCGTCAGCCGCAACTTACGATCGGTCAGGTTGTCCCAGTCGATCTTGATATCCTTGACCACTGAATCCTTTTTCGTTTTAGCAGTGTCCTTACCCGCCTTCTTTTTATCCTTATCTCCCTCATCTTTCTTGTCTTCCTCCTTCTTTGCCTCGACCTCCTTCAGCAACGCAAAATCTTCCTTGGACAACCTGAAACGGTCGAAGGCATCCTTGGAAAAGAACATCGCATATACATCGTCGGTGATCGCATAACCGGCCTGCTGCCGCGAACCCTCCCTGTCGGATCCCCAAATCATCATTTTCCCATCCATCCCCCATTTGGGCATCACATCGTCATACCCACTCAGCGTCAGATTTACCACCGGGGATTTCCCATCCGCAGCTACCAGCCCAACCTCCGGAGTCTCCACCCGCTCCGGCGGCCCGAATTGCACCAACAGCCACTTGCTGTCCGGTGACCATTGATAATACTGATCGCCATCGCTGTAAGAATAATTCTTATCCGCCGGAAGAATGGTCCGGCTCGTCTTGCCGGCCAGGTTAAAGACCTTCAACGTAGTCCTGTCCTCAAGATAGGCCACCTCCTTCCCATCAGGCGAATACTCCGGCTGGAACTCCTCGGCAGGTGTTGCTATCACGGTCTCTTCCTTCAATACCGTGCTGGCATAGAAATAAGGCTCTTCCTTTCTTGCAATACTCATAGTATAGATATTCCAGTTGCTGTCCCTCTCGGCGGCATATAACAGCGTGCGCCCATCCGGGCTGAAGCTCACACTCCGCTCCTGCCAGGGTGTATTGGTGATCCGCTTCGTGATGCCCCCCTCAACGGAAGTAACGAAGATCTCGCCACGGAACACAAAGGCGATCTCCTTGCCGTTGGGCGACAACCGCATCTCGGTCACTCCCCCATTCACGGGCAGGATCTTTTCAAGAATAGATCGCCCATCCTCCGCAATGCGGATGTCCACTTTCTGTGGCGACCCGCCTGTCTTCTGCGTATAGATCTCTCCATCATACCCATAACACAAGGTATTGTCCTTTGCCACGGTCAGAAACCGTACGGGGTTCCTGCTGAAATGAGTCAGCGCTGCCGATTGATCCGGCTGCGCCAAAGAACTGTGGTAAACATTCAATGTTCCATCCTGCTCGCTTAAATAATAATAGTCCTGGCCATTCCCGCTGAATACCGGATTGCGGTCCTCCCCCTTAAAAGTTGTCAGCTGCCGGTATTTCCCCGTCGGAAGATCGTATACCCAAATATCCCGCGCAATAGAAGAAGTATGATGCTTCCGCCAGTCACTCTCATACCCTTTCTGATCTACATAAATAATTTTGTCTCCCGCCCCACTCACCGTAGCCTCCAACGCCGGCACGGGTAATACCTGTCCGATCCGTCCCCCGCCGACTGGCGCCTCGTACAACTCCGGCATCACGCCGCTGGGAAACTGCCCGTCGGTCACCAGATCCTGTCGATGCGCGGAAAACAATACCTGCTTGTCATCCGCCGTAAAACTGCTCGGAACCTCGTCCCCTGAAAAATAGGTCAGCCGCCTCGCCTCCCCACCGGTCGCCGGCATAATGAACACATCGAAATTACCGTACCGGTCGGAGGCAAATGCAATCCATCGGCCATCATGCGACCATACGGGCTGGTATTCATATGCCTCACTGATAGTTAGCGGCACAGCCACTCCCCCCTTCGCAGGCACCGAATAAATATCCCCCTTATAACTGAATAAGATGGTTTGACCGTCAGGCGAGATCGCACTATAACGCATCCACAACGGATGGTCCTGCGCCCTGGCGACAGAGACCAGAATAAAGACCAGAATCGTAGCAATAAAAAGCTTCTTCATGATTAAAAAGTGATTTTTGAAAATAATTTTGCCGATAAAAAAGGGTTGGTTGTCATGCCAAATGGCTATCTAAATATCTGATTATCATTAATTTAATTCTTGTCTTCTCTCGCTTGACATAATCAAACATGATCAAACTGGGTTTGTATACCGACTTTGTAGAATATACTTTTGTATCGTCAAACAAACAACAACGACTCGCTCCTCGCCATCTTCTTTCGTTGCTCCGCCATCTCCTTGCTCGCCATCACCTGCTTCAACGTTATTGCCTGCCGCCAAAGATTTTTCAATTTAGTAACAACATCGTAAAATATAAAAAAAGAATATTATGAAAAACAATGCAGTAAAAGTAATCGTAGCAGCTCTTGCATCAGTAGTGATCCTGATCGGCAATCCCTTGATCAGCAAAGCCAATGGCGGCGGTAACGACAAGAAGACTTCTCCTCTTGAAGCACAGGTTTCCGTCAGCTATCAGGGCACCGCAGACAACCACATCGTTTTCAAAGTAGAATTTGAAAACCCCACGGCTCAGAAGTTCTGGCTGATCATCAAGAACGACAACGGCGATATCATCTATCACCACCAGTTCACCGATACGAAGTTCGCTAAGAACGTATGTTTCGAGAATACGGACACCGAGATCCAGCCCACTTTCGTCATCCGCACCAGCGATAACGTCGACGTCGTCCGTCAGTTCCAGGTCAGCAAGGCCATCACCGAAAACACGGTCGTCACCAGCTTATAATACTTTTATAAATAAAAAAAAGAGGCCCGTCGGGCCTCTTTTTTTTGCCCTCTATTTAGTAGCTGCCGTCGTCTTCCTGAACTTTATCCCGTTCAGTGCATCACTCCGGTTATTACAAGGATCACTGATCAGGAAATAGGTCATGTAATCCCCTTCGATGGAGACCCGGTAAACACCTTCCCCGTCGGGGCAATAATATTCGCCGTCAATGTCCCGGAACCGCAACGTATCATTTTGCATTTTGGACACCGACCGGACCACCACCTCTCCCGCACTGGTGGTCGTATAATTCGTATCGGCGACCCCGATATGCAAAGTCAGCGAGTCATGCAACGCTTCTACATAAAATTTCCAGGCCGTCCCCTTTAGGGACGATTGAGCTTGTGCCTGCAACCGGCTCATCCCGGCCATGATAAAAAGAAAAAAGAAAATAGCGGCTGGTTTGTACATACGAAATATTTTGTCCAAATTACTAAATAACTCATCTCCGAAAATGAGCCGATTGTTAATTCGCCGTTTACCGCCCCGAGACCGCATTTCACCGGCAATCCGGCCGCCATCGCCGCCACCCTCTTGCACTGCTCCGCCAAACAATCTACCTTAGCTACCATGAATACCTCACATGATACGCCCGTCCTCCGGGTAGAAGGCCTGAATATCGACTACGGCAGTTTCCATGCCGTTCGTGATGTCTCCTTGGAAGTACAGCCCGGTGAGATCTTCGGACTCCTGGGACCTAATGGTGCCGGAAAGACCAGCACCCTCAGCGCTGCCGAAGGACTGATCCGGCATTTTACCGGCAACATCCACGTGGCTGGCTACGATATCCGTCGTCAACCTCTGTATGCCCGCGCCTGCATGGGAGTGCAGCTGCAGGCCACCAGCTTTCAGCCTGAGCTGACCCTGGTGGAGATCATCCGGCTCTATGCCGGCATCTACGGCGTCAATCTGACAGACAACCAGCTGAATGCCATTCTCCGGGATATCAAACTGGAGGACCATGCCGGCAAACGCTACGGTCAGCTCTCTGGTGGTCAGCAGCAGCGGGTATCCCTCGTCATTGCCACCATCCACGATCCCCGGCTCGTACTGATGGACGAACCTACTACCGGCCTGGACCCGCAATCCCGCCGCCAGCTCTGGGAAAGGATCGAAGCCATGCGCGACAGGGGACACGGCATCCTGCTCACCACCCATTCCATGGAAGAAGCAGAAGCCGTCTGCGACCGCATAGCCATCATCGACCATGGCCAGATCCTTACCGTCGACTCACCCCAGGCCATCATCGACGGCAACCGCGACCGCCCCGAGGTCATCCGCGCCTCCCGTAAAGGAAAGATCACGCTGGAAGACGTCTTCATCGGCCTGACCGGCGCCGCAATCCGCTCTTAAAAATTTCATCCTTGCATCGCTAAAACTGTATACCATGTCAAGCACTACACCCTCCCTCTACGCAACAGCTCCCGCCCTCCTGCCGCCGCCGCGGACGCTGCCTCCTACCTCCGCTGTCTATACCGCCCTGCTCCGGGCCGATCTCACTACCCAATGGCGCAACCGCCGCGCATCGTTGATGGTGATCCTCCTGCCCGCCATCATCCTCATCTCCTGGAAAGGACTGATCGAAAGAGTAGGTGGCCCCTTCGTACTGGCCAACTGTATCACCATCGGCCTCAATGCCATCGGCCTCATGGGCTACAGTAATTCTATCGCCCGCGACCGGGAAAAAGAGATCTTCCAACGGTTGCGCGTGGCGCCCGCCCCCAACTGGACGATCATGGCCAGCCGCCTTACCGTGCAACTGGTAATGATCAGCCTCCTGACGATCGTCATCTTCCTCGTCGGCTACCAATATGATCACATTTCCCTTACCGCAGCCGGTTACGTCGCCGGCTTCCTCGTGGCAATCGTGGGTGGCGCTGTCTACCTGGCCCTTGGCCAGGCCATCGTCGGCCGTATCAAAAACCCGGAGACAGTCAACGCGACCAGCCGCCTCATCTATATTGCTTTTATCATGATCGGAATGTTCGGCGAACTGGGAATGCTAGGGGATATCATCGACAACGCCGTCAAATATTCGCCTTATGGCTCAGTCAAGAGCATCGTATCCGGCGCGCTCACCCCCGGCGCCTGGACAGCACAGACAACTATCGCCCTCCTGATCACCCTCGGCTATACGGCCGTGTTTGCCTTTCTGGGCATCCGTTGGTTCAAATGGAGTAATAAATAAGTGTGGCCCGGAGAGTGCACCTATTCCTTGCTGATGTCGCAATGAATCAATTGATTCATGCCAACCACTACGTGCATAACATTGCCACCCTGGTTAATGGCCATCGTCATCTTCATATCTAACTGAGTACCCGTAAAATAATTGGCATTCCTGTCATAGACCATATGCCCTTTCCCCTCGGCAGTACCTGTAATAGGCAGGCTCGCCCCGCCCATATCCAGCGTCCCCTTGACGGCAATGTCAAACCCGGCCGTATCGGCAGAAAAACCCTTCAGCGTATAGGCCTGCGTCATCAACATCTTCATATTCATCCCGCCGCCCGGTATATCGATCGGGATCACCTGCGTATAGGTCTGACCCACCGACAGCGTGGTATCCGGTAAAGCAATCCCAATGCTTATATTCTTCACCGCTGCCAGCATAGCCTGCATTTGCTCTCCCGCCTGCATATCTGTTGAGTCGAAGACAGGCAGCTTGCCCGGGCTGACGTGTCCATAAAAAGTCGTCCCAACAGGTAATGCATCTGCAGCCGCACCTGTGTCTTTCGTCACCGTCATCCGCACAGGCATGACCCCCGTTCCGGCATCCGGCTTGCCGCAACGCGTCTCCGACTCCATCAGCATCCCCATTCTCTTGTCTGTATTTGAGGCATTTGGATTGTTTTTTAGCGCATCTTTCAGCTCCTGGCTCATACTATCGTAGTTCAGCGCTACGGTCATCTCCATCTGCATGGTCTGCCGGTAAACGGTCCCGGTCTTCATGGTGGCATGAAAAACAATAGAATTCTGGGCGGAAAGGTTGCAATAACAGCAGCAGAAAGAAAAAATTAGTAGGAAAAGGTGTCGCATAAATGGCATTCCCGACAAGATAACCCTTTTTTTACAACGTCAGCTGCCCGCCCACCGTATAATACCGCCGGTCATCCAACAGGTCATTGGCGGAGTTCCGGATCAGCCCCCGGCTCTCCACGAATAATTCCAGCGCCCGTTCACCCGGCAAATGCCAGCTATACCCAACATAGATATTGGGCGTGATCACAGAATTCACCTTGATGGTATCGTTGTAACTCGGACCTTCCGTCCGCTCGCCAAAATGGTACAGCAGATCGAATCCCGCCGTAAAACGTTTCACCTGCACCCTGTTCACCCACCCGCCCGTCCAGGAATGGGGGCTGGGCGCATCATCGCCGACATCCTGTTTGTAGTTTTCATCCGTTTGCAGCGTGGTGCCACCGGAATGCAGCTTATTGCTCAACATGGTCGCATTCACCCCCATCAGCCAGCGCCATCCTTCCGCATCGAAGATCTTCACCCGGATGTCTGCATGCTGCAGCGTGGAAAAAAACTCCGGATACACCGCCACCGCGCTACCATTTGGCAGGAAAGCCACATTAGGTTCTAAAAGATTGCGTTGCTCTAAACTATATTGAATGGTCACCCGGTCTTTCCAGCCGGAATACCTCACCCCTGTCTGCCAGACCCAATACACCGGTGTAACATTGTTGGAAGCAATGACAACAGGTACAGAGCCCGTTAAAGTTTCACTATATAGGGTACCGACCTCATAGCTGCTACCACCAAAAAAAGTACTGCTCTTAAGGTCCAGCAAGGTATAGCCCTGTGGCGAAGGCACTGTCCTTTGTGCATATGACCCGAAGACCTTCAGCCCGGACGACGAATGCTCATCCGCTAATCTTAAAACGTCCAGGGCTACACTCGCAAATGGGAAGGCACTGCGGCCACCACTCCCTTTCTGAGACCCGGCATCCACTAATACCCCGGCCTGTATATTAAATGCCCGCTTATAGCTGATATCCAGCGCGGGCGTCAGCACGACCAGGCTTTCCTTCAGGCTGTACAAATCGCTGTATGACTGCAATACGGAGGAATCCGGCAATACAAGCTGCTGCCCCGTTGTCTGCTCATTGTAACGTTCATAACTGGCGTTGATCGCCGGCTCGATGTGCCATTGCCCTGCCGTTATCCGGTATTCCAGGTGATCCCTTAACCATAAATGGTAGACTTTCCCCGACCCCGACTCGTTAATACCTGTTTGCTCAACAGTACCGGTCGGCGTCTCGCTGGTCTCGATAGTATATTCGGACGCCGTCGCCGAAGAATGAACATAGCTCGCCTGCAAATCATTGCTCCATTTCGACGACAGATCGCTATGCCAAAGCAGGCGGGGAAGAACAAAATGCTGGGTACTGCTTTCACCGTTCTTATATTCCGCCGGTTGCGACTCGTCCTCATACAGAGCGCCAATCCGCTCCGGTGTATAGTTCAACATAAACTCAATCTGATTGTGACTGTCCGGCCGCCACGTAAAATAGCCGTTCAGCCGCCACCGCTGCAGATTGTCCGGAGTCACCTCATCCTGTCTATAGGCATTATAGTAATCGGGGTACACATCCCGCATATAATTACCGGACACCCCAAAACTCACCTTATCAAGGTTCTGCCAGGCAGTGACATAATAGTTGTGATAGAACCTGAGATCGGAGACTTGGCCATACTCTTTGTCATTCACCAGCCCCGTCTGGGCGTCCGCCGTCATCCCGCTCTTCCCCTGCCCGCGCTTGGTCCGGACGATCACCATCTCCTGCTGTCCGTCGGCCGTATTCACCAGCGCCGCCGCATTCTGCACCAACACTACCTCCTCGATATCATGAATACTGTAGGCATTGACATCGCTCACCGGATTGCCGTCTACTACATACTGTAAGGTCAATGGCTGAGTATACGCCCCATAAAACCAGGCCGCAATCGCATCGCTCAGATTAGCGAAAGGCATCTTTTCAAGATCGGCCCCCTTGATGGTAATGGTTTGCGTAAAATCTCTTTTCAAATGAAGATAGCCCACATCCAGCCGGGAAGAATCGTATTGGGCAAAGGCAGGAACAGTACAGCAGCAGGCCAGGGCCAGCGCCGTCATCGATAAGGCGGTATTTTTCATACTAGTGGTTTAGTAGAATGAAGATAACCCTCTTTCTATAACGCCACCACACACTGGATATCTTTTAACCACTTTTTCACAACTCATCTTGCCGCGCGCCCTCCATCATCTACTCAGATCTCAAACTCTTCGACGGATTCGCCATCGCCGCCCTGATCGCCTGATAACTCACCGTGAGTATCGCAATACCGGCCGATAAAATACCCGCCATCGCAAAGACCCACCACTGGATATCCACCCGGTACGGATAATTCCGCAACCAGGTATACATGCCCCACCAGGCCAGCGGCGCCGCCAACAGGAACGATACCATCACCAGTTGCAGAAAATCCCGCGACAGCAGAGTAGTGATGCCCGCGACCGAAGCGCCCAGCACCTTCCGCACCCCAATCTCCTTCACCCTGTTCTCCGCCATATACGTGGCCAGACCAAAAAGACCGAGACAGGAAATGAAAATGGTCAGTCCCGCGAAAAGCCCGGCCAGCGTACCGGTTCGCTTCTCATCGTCGAACTTCCTGGAATAGTCTTCATCGACAAAATGATATTCGAACGGATACTCGGGATTGTATCGCTTGAAAATGGCTTCGGCTTTCTTCAGATTGGCCTCAGTCGAATGATGATTGTTCAGCCGTATTTGAATACAATTGAAAAAGCCGGACGCCGCGCCCTGGATCACCATCGGGGTCACCGGTTCGTAGGGCGACTGCAGGATAAAATCTTTGATGACGCCTACAATATGATAATGTGTCGTATCATTAGTGATGATCTGGCCGATCGGCGATTTGAGATGCATGGCCTTCACCGCCGACTCGTTCAGCAGCATGGCCGTGGAATCTGTCGGGTACTGCCGCAGATCGAAGTCCCGGCCTTCCTCCAACTTGACACCTGTCGTAGCTACAAGGTCCTGGTCCACACAGAACCGGTCGAAATCCGTCTTATCATTAGGATCCTTACCCTGCCAGACAAACCCCCACGTGTCGCTGTAACTGGTCGTCAGCGGGCTGCTGGTCTTGCATATCGACGTCGCAACCCCTGAAGACAAGAGCTCCTGCCGGATCAGTTCATAGTTCTTTCCCACATCACCATCCAAAAAATGATACACCAGGTTGGCCTTCTCATAACCGGTGTCCCTTTCCTGTGCATAATCGATCTGCTGCTTCACGATGATGGTACAGATGATCAGCGTGATCGCGAACGTGAACTGCAGCACCACCAAAACCTTTCGCGGTGTGATCAATGCATTGGCTGCCTTGAAGGTCCCCTTCAGCACCTTCACCGGCTGGAAAGAAGAAAGGAAAAAGGCCGGATAGCTGCCTGCCAGCAATCCCGTGAAAAGGATGAACGCCACCCCTGATAGCCAAAACCAGCCATTGCTGTATGGAATGAACAGGTGCTTATCCGTGAGTTGATTGAAACCGTACAGGCTGAGCTGCACAATGACAATGGCCACGATGGCCGCCAGCAGGGATAACAGGACGGACTCGCCGATGAACTGCAGGATCAGCATACTCCGCGGAGCACCTACCACCTTGCGGATGCCTACCTCTTTCGCCCGTTTCTCACTTCGCGCTGTACTTAGGTTCATGAAATTGATACAAGCAATCAGCAACACAAAGCCGGCGATGATCCCGAATAACCGGACGAACTCGATCCGTCCCCCGTCCTCCACCCGCCCCTTGAAGCTGGAATACAGCCGCCACCGGCTCATCGGGTAAAGGAACATCTCCCAATGACTTTCGGTGCTGTCATACCGTTGTTTGATCACTTGCATCTTTGGCGCCACAGAAGCCAGCGTAGCATTTTCCTTCAGCAGCACATAAGTGCGAACGGAATTGTTCCCCCACTCACGGTCATCATTGCCATCGCGCCTGTTGACGGCCCAGGGCAATAAATATTGAAAGTTAAAGCGGGTATCGGTCGGCAGGTCCTTCAAAATACCCGTCACGGTGTAATTTTCTTTATTATCCAGCCGGACGATCTTCCCCATCGCCTCCTCCTTGCCGAAAAGCGAGATCGCCAGTGATTTTGTCAGCAGGATCGAATGAACGTCATTCAGCGCCGTCGACGGATCACCCTCCAGTAACGGAAAGGTAAAGACCTGCAGGAATATGCTGTCCACTACATTACCCTCCGCCATCAGCCGCTTGTCCCCAACACTGAACAACCGCCGGTTATTCCAGTCGACCCGCACCGCATGCTCGACCTCCGGAAAATCCTTCTTCATCGCTCCCGCCAACGCCCTGGGCGTCGTATTCCAGCAATGCAGCTCGCCGCTGAAAACCGCCCGGTTCCAGGCCTCATAGATCCTGTCCCGCTTCGCATGAAAACCGTCATAGCTAACCTCACTCTGTATCCATAGCAGGATCAGGATGGCACTGGCCATTCCCACCGACAACCCGATGATATTGATGAAGGAAAACCCCTTGTTCTTCCAGAGATTCCGGAAGGCGACTTTCAGATAGTTTTTGATCATACCGAATAGGACGCACGAAAAGAACAAATGTTGCAGCTGTCGCACTCCTCTTTATCACAAAAGTATAACACTTTTGTCCGCGCCAAATCTCAAAAAACCTCACAATAAACTAAAAACCAAACACTTAATCTCACCCGTTCTTTTTTTTCATACCTTTACTTCTCTCTTCTTGACAGTATGGACCAAACCTCCGTGTCCTTTCTTTCGTTTATATAATTATAAAAAAATACTGAACGATGAAATATGCAGTCCTTTTAATGGCCACTTTCGTTTTCTTGTCTACCCTGCCCGCCGCGGCGCAGTCGAAGAACATCAAGTATCCTGATCCGTCAGTGGCCTCGCCCAACACAAAATACCCGGTCGCAAAGACCACCAGCGAATGGAAAGCCTGGCTTACCCCGGGGCAATTTTACATTCTCCGCGAACAGGGTACGGAACGGGCTTTTACCGGCAAGTATGACCATTTCTATCAGAAAGGGACTTACTATTCCGCAGCTACCCTTCAACCCGTCTTCAGTTCCGAGGCCAAATTCGATTCCCATACCGGCTGGCCCAGCTTCTTTGCCCCGATCAGCCCCGACGCCGTCCGCCTCGTTCTGGACAATAGCGACGGCATGGAGCGGTGGGAAGTCGTCGATAGCAAAAGCGGGTCACACCTGGGACACGTATTCGATGATGGCCCCCCTCCGACAGGAAAAAGATATTGTATGAATTCCGCGGCGCTGATCTTCGTTCCCGCAGGTGGCCAGCCTCCGGTAGATCCCAAAACCGCTAATTAAACCTGAAACCACCCATAAAATGCATGTGTTCGATATGAAACAGCTTATTTTCACTTTTTGCGCGATCTTCTTACTGGCAGCTTGCGGCCAGTCACAGTCCGTCAACATTCCTGTCAAAGAATCCGGCAAACCTTCTCCCAATGAACAGGTGGCTGACTTTTCCGAAGGCTGCTTCTGGCATGCCGANNATCCGTCGAAAATATCCTTCGCTACCCTGGTAGCCGCCTACTTCGCCAGCGTCGACCCCACGGAACTCAACCGGCAAGGCAACGACGAAGGCACCCAATACCGCGGCATCATCTTTTACCGGAACGACCAGGAAAAAAAGGTCATCGACGACTATATCGCCCAGTTAATCGCTTCCCATAAATATTCCCAAAAGATCGTCACCCAGGTAGTGCCCTTTACTGCCTTCTACCCGGCCGAAGCCTATCACCAGGAATACATCAAAAACCATCCGGATAATCCCTACGTCGAGAATGTCTCCATCCCCGACTATCTCGAGTTCAGGAAGATCTTTAAAGGACCATTCAAATCATAAACAAAAGGCCCGTTCGGATGAACGGGCCTTTTCTGATCTCGTATCCGGTTCACCACCCTATCCCGTAATCCAGCCCATAATTACTGCTCCCACCCCATAAGGTTCCATGCTTGGCATCGAGATAAATGGCATTCACCGGTCCGCTGGTCCTTTCGCTATAGGTTGGGATATAGCCCATCCGCAATAAATCCTTCCGCACATATGGCGGCGTGACATCATTCAACAGTATGTGCCCCGGCCGCGGTCTGCGGTCGTCCAACCTCTCGCCGCCCAGTGACAACCACAGCTGATCTGTATTAATATTAGGCGCCTCCGTCGCCTCCTGCACCGTCATCCCGAATTCGACCATGTTGAGGAAAAATTGCAACAGGTTCTGGTCCTGCGTGTCCCCGCCTTGCACACTGAAACAGTATAGTGGTTTGCCGTCCTTCAAGGCGAGGGTCGGAGTTAGGGTTACCCGCGGCCGCTTGTGCGCCTCGACGACATTGAACGGATCGATAATGGAATCCAGCACAAAACTCTGCATCCGCTGGCTCATACCCACGCCAGTATGCCCCGCAATAACGGAGGGCGGCCATCCGCCGCTGGGAGTGACCGAAACGACCCATCCGTCCTCGTCGGCAGTCTCGATGCTCGTCGTCCCCCGCCATAGCCGGTCATGATACAAGCCCTCATCCATCACTCCCGGTTTCGTTTCATCGAACGCCACATCCCCGGGCAACGGCCCTACACCACTATTCATCGACCCGCTCGTCGAAGGCGCGCCCCTTCCCGGCACCCCGCCCGATATTATCATCGCCGCCCGCTGCCGCAGAAGATCCCCAAAAGGATTCGTCCGCCCCTCATACGGATAGGGATCACCCGGCCCAATCACGGGATCATTGTGGTCGGGATTGATCAACGCAGCCCGGGCCTTTGCATAATCCTTACTCAGCAACCCTTTCATTGGCTGCCCCGCATTCACATACGGATCACCGTAATAGAAGTCCCGATCTGCAAACGACAGACTCATGGCCTGATATACCGTATTGATATAGCGGGCGCTGTTATACCCCATCCCCTTCAGATCGAAATTCTCGAGTATGTTCAGCGCCTGCAGCATCGCGGGACCCTGTGTCCATTGCTGTAGCTTGTATACTTCCACCCCCTTGTAATTTACGTGCAGCGGCTCTTCCTCGACAGGCTTCCAGGCAGCCATATCCTGTAGAGTAATCAGGCCGCCCTGCTCCTGACAACCCCGTACAAATTCCTGAGCAATATCGCCCTTGTAGAACCGGTCCATCGCCGCGTAAATAGCCTCCTTTCTTGTCTTATGATGCTTTAACGCATCCTGCTCCGCCTCCACCATCTTTGTCAGCGTCTCCAGCAGGTCCTTTTGCACAAAGATTTCTCCCGGCTCCGGCGCCTCCCTCTTATCGCCAGGATGAGGCAGAAACAAGGCCTTGCTGTATGGCCATTCCTTTATCCTCCGCTTGTAGGATTCGAACATATTGGCGACCTGCGCGTCGATAGCAAAACCTTTCGCCATCTCCATCGCGGGAGCCAGCACTTCCTTCAGGCTCATAGTCCCGTATTCAGCCAGCATATAACAAAGGCCGCCCGGCGTACCAGGGGTCACCGCCGCTAATGGCCCATATTCCGGCGGAAAATTGTACCCCTTGCTCTTGAAAAAGGCTGGCGTGGCCCCGGTTGGCGCCCAGCCAAGCGCATTGATCGCGATCACTTTCCCCGTATGCGGATTGTAGATCAGCACCTGCGTCTCTCCGCCCCAGGTTAACACAATATGCATCGTACAAACCGCCGCCAGCGTCACACAAGCGGCATCGATGGCATTGCCGCCCTTCTGGAATACCTGTGCGCCGGCTTCCGCAGCCAGGGGCCTGCCGGTAACCACCATCCAATGATTGCCATGCAAAGGCGGCTTTTCGGTGCGTTGCGCCGTCGTGCCAAGGGAAAAGAACAGCATGGCCGTCCCCGCCCAAATCTTCAAGTTATTTGCTCGCATCCACATCTTGTAAAAATTTTATGAGTCCGGGAAAATAATGTTGCTGGTCATCCCACATGTCGCAATGACTGCCCTCCGGGCAATAGACATAGCTTCCATGTTGCACCTGCGTGCTCATCCATTCCATATATTTCGGGTCCATCGTGTCGAACGCACCGCCGATCGTCAGCGTAGGCACCGCGATTCTAGGCAGGTCCTTAGACCGGTCCCAGGTGATCAGCCTGCCTCCTGTCTTGAACTCGCTCGGACCCTGCATCGTCACATAGATACCCTCGCTGAGATGCTTGAACATCCGCATGATCGGATCGGGCCACGGCGACACCCGGATAAGATGCTGGTTGTAATACTCATTGATCACCAGTGACTGGTATACACTGTCCTTATATAATCCCTTCGCCTCATACGCCTGCAACGAATCCACCAGGGATTTCCGCATCTTTGACCGCAACACCCCGTTATACTTTTCATATTCCGGCATGCTCGCCATCATATTGGAGATGATCAGGCCCTTTAGGTTGTTCTGATATTTTAAGGCATATTCCATGGCCAGGATGCCGCCCCAGCTATGCCCCAGCAAATAAAAATTATCCTTGTTCAGCCCCAGCGCCTGCCGTACCTGCTCTACCTCCTCTACGAAATGGTCCGTCGTCCACAGGCTGCTGTCATTCGGCTGATCACTGTAATAAGAGTCCAGCTGGTCATAATAAATGAATTCGATGCCCTCCTTAGGCAAAAAATTCTCGAAACATTCGAAGGCCTCATGCGTCCCGCCGGGACCGCCATGCAACAACAACACTTTGATCCGGGGATTATGGCCAAAACGTTTAGTCCAAACATGGAACTTTCCCTTTGGCGTCGTGATCTCCACCATTTTTATATTGCCGGTCTGTACACCGGAATCCTGTGTGGCAAAATAATCGGCAACGCTGACCCCGAGGGTCGGCTGTGTACACCGGGCTAAACAAAAAACCAGCCCTGCAAGCAGTAAATACTTCATTTTGGTTAGGTTAAACGAGATGAAAGATCTGTGAATTTAAGCTAAATGGTCCGCTCATTTTTTGCGTAGTATTGTATGTGGAAATTTTACTCCCTACATTCACTATTCAACCAAGTAATCTGAATCTGGCATGAAACAGTCTAACCACTTTCCCCTCCTGCTGGCATCCTGCTGCCTGCTCACCCTCTCCTCCCTCCTGAGCTGTCCTACCCTGCAGGCGCAAAGGTCCGCACCCGCCCCCCTCAACCTGCCCGACTCCTCCGAAGTTTATTATGAAATCCAAAACTTCCCTTTCGAAAGTGGCGAAACGACGCTGCCTGTACTCAAGCTACACTATACCACGTTCGGTCACCCTGTCAAAGACAAGAATGGCAAAGTCATCAACGCCATTTATATCATGCATGGCACCACCGGTAACAGCCATAACTTTGTCAATCAGCTGTTCGCGGGACATCTCTTCGAACCCGGCCAGACCCTCGACGCCACAAAATATTATATCATCCTTCCCGATGGCATCGGTCATGGACAATCCAGCAAGCCCAGCGATGGCCTGCACATGAAATTCCCGAAGTATACCTACAATGA
This sequence comes from Chitinophagaceae bacterium, assembly GCA_003167015.1. Lineage (GTDB taxonomy): Bacteria > Bacteroidota > Bacteroidia > Chitinophagales > Chitinophagaceae > Puia. Next base: position 16,139 of record PMUF01000283.1, read on the forward strand.
TATGGTCAGGGCGGATTATACCGTGCTCACCCGGCAAATGGGCATCAACCATCTCCGCCTGATCCTGGGTACATCTATGGGCGCCATGCACTGCTGGGTCTGGGCCGAAACCTATCCTGATTATATGGATGCCTGCGAGGCCAACGCCAGCGAACCCGTCGAAATCGCCGGCCGCAACCGCATCAGCCGTTACGCCGGGATCCAATGCGTCGAAAAAGACCCGGCATGGAAAGGCGGAGAATATACCGAACCGCCCGCTGTGGGCCTGCGCGGCGCTTATACCTCTTTTTTCTGGATGACCAGCAGCCCCTGGCAGCTGCAACGCCACGACCCTACACGCGAACAGGCCGAAAAAGCTTACAATATGGCGGTGGACAATTTCATCAAAACCCAGGATGCGAATGATATGATCTATGCCTTGGACGCCTCCCGCAATTACAACCCCGAACCCAACCTGGCTAAGATAAAATGCGTTTTCTACGCCGTCAACTCCGCCGACGACGAAGTCAATCCCCCCGAAATACAAGTCATGGAGCCCGCCATAAAGAAAGTACCGAAAGGAAGATATATCCTGCTCCCGATAACCGAACAGACTTCCGGCCACGGCACACATACGAACCCCACGATCTGGGGCGACTACCTGAAGGAATTGATGGCTGCTAGCGAGCCGGGGCGCTAAGTGCGACCACCGCAAACGCCGTCTTCCCATAATGCATATAAGGAATAACCACCTGGTCGGGCGCAACCTGCCTCAACCGCTGAAAATCCAGCGTACTCTTCAACCCCCAGAAAAGGACTCCCTGGTCGGTGATCAGCCGCCCCTGTCCGTTGAGGACCGTGGAAGCAGGAAAAAGATTGTCGTTTCGCACAAAACTATTGTAAAGACAGAATAACTTATCCTGTACCGGCACTACCGCATAGGAAAGGTTGGGCGCGTTCATCTCCGTCACCTGCTCTTCGCTGATCATCCCGCTCCAACAGCTGTCCCCCCGGAAACCCGGAAAATAATAAAGGCTCAGATCGCCCCGGTCATGATCGGGCGGATTCACCAGCAAAGGATACCGCGCATAGCCATAACGCGGCGGAGGAAGCTTTAGCCGCACCCCGGCGCCCGGAACTGTCGGATCATCGATAGGATTGTCGGCCAGCAGCGCCATCGGATCGAACCCATCGTCATAGCCCGTCTCATCTACCCCGTCCTCGAATGCCCGACCATATTCCTTCAGCAACAGAAAGCCATGGCCCGGCACCGCCAGGAAATTCTCCTTCACCATATTCTCATTGCGCAGCTTTCCCCCGCCCAACGTCCTCAGCCGGTAGGAAGTATCGAAATCGAAGGTTTTCGTCACCATCGAATAATGCATCACCCGGACATTCTTCAGCGTGTTATATTCGAAGTCCGACAATATGCCGGCGGAAGCCCCGGCACGCGTATTGTCAACGGAAAGGTCCATATCCTCGATCAAAGCCACGGTCGGGAGAACGATCGTGCGCCACGCAACCGCCGTGTCATTGGCATTGAAATGCGACAGCAGGTAATTATTGTCGGTCCGGGATGGAGATAACATCAGCCACTCGCCGTTATTCGCCAGCTTGACGGGCCCCTTGTCGAAGTCTTCCAGCGGATATCCCGTAAAATCATCCTGGATGAATGGCTGTGTCAGGAAAGAATGGTGGTAAATCCTCGAGGATACCAGTCGCCAGTCCGCATCGAATACCAGGGCATGCATGCGCGGCGTGCTGCCGGCAACGGATTCAAAACCCAGCAACAACGACAGATTCCTGTCCTGGGAACGCACCAGCAGGAAACTGTTGCCTGGCTCATAGAAGGGGAAACTGCCGATGACCTCTCCATCTCCCTCCGGTCGGCCGTCCGGCGCATAACGCTGTACCCAGATCCCTATCTTCCGGTTACCGGCATCCGA
>PMUF01000581.1 GCA_003167015.1 Chitinophagaceae bacterium
AGAACGGTAACAATTTTTTTCATTTTGGTTGATGTTTGTTTTTAACCCCATGAACCGATTAAGATCGCTTCATGTTCTTTTATTGTTTTTGTTGTTTGAGAATATTATATGGTGTTTTTACTTAATACCCAGGGACTTAATCACATCCTCACTTTTGTCCAGTTTTGGGTCGGCAAATATAACAGTAATTCCTTCACTTTTATCCAAAATAAAATCGTACATCCTGACAACGGCCAGATGCTGGATGGCGTCGTATACCTTGTCCTGAATAGGCTTCACAAGTTCTTGCCGTAATTTAAATAGATCTCCCTCATAACCAAAGCGTTTGCGTTGCAGATCCCTGACTTCCTTTTCGGCATTGAACAACTGGATCTCCCGCTTCTTCTGCAGCGTATCGCTCAGCATGATCTTTTCCGCGTCATATTCCTTATACATTTTATTCAGTGCCGCCTGCTTGTCGTCGATCTCCTTCTGCCATACCATGGATTGCTGATCCAGCTTTTTCTGGGCATCTTTGTATTCCGGCATTTTTTCCAGGATATATTTGGTGTCTACGACGGCATAGCTTTGGGAATGGGCAGCAAACGCCAGCACCAACAGGCAGGCGATAGACAGAAGTGTTTTTTTCATGGTCGGTGAAATTTTGGACATGAATTTACTCAAATTAATCCGGTTCGTATCCCAACATAAAGGTAAATCGTGTAGCGCCACTTATTTGCCCGTTCTGGATACGGTCGAGGCCTAAGCCATAGTCAAAGCCCAGCAGACCGAACATGGGAAGGAAGAACCGCATACCCAGGCCGACGGCCCGGCGAAGCTGGAAGGGATTGTAGGTTGTATAATCATACCAGCCGTTCGCCGCCTCGAAGAAAGCCAGCCCATAAATGGTACTGCTGGGGTTGGTGACAAAAGGATAGCGTAATTCGAGGGTGTATTTGTTGAATATGGTAAAGAACTCGGTAGCCTGCGACTGATCCGGGTTGACCTTGGGATTGGAATTCTGGAAGACCGGATAGCCTCGCAACGAAACGATATCATACCCCAGCAACCCGAAGTTATTCGTCAGACCTGCATCCCCCAGCTGAAAGCGTTCGAAGGGCGAATACTGGAGGGCTGAGTTATACCGGCCCATAAACCCGTACTTGGCGGAAATCTTCAACACGAACTGTCTGCTCTTGTCCGCCCCCTGGGCATCTCCGATCGGCAAATACCAGTCGCTGGTAAACCGAAACTTAGTGTATTCCGGCAGCTTGTAACTGCTGGCCTGCGTAATATCCCGGTCGATCAGCGAATACGGTGGCGTAAACTGAAAACTCAACAACTGGTTGGACCCCCTGCGCGGATAGATCGGCTGATCGAGATCATACCGGCTGAGCGCCACCTTAAAGCTGAAGTTCGTCGAAAAGCCGTTGCGGAAAGCACTCGTGAACAATGGATAATTGTTCAGGTCGTATTGCGTATAGTTGACGGAATAGGTCAGCGTGAAGAAATCATCCGGCCAATGGAGCTGCTTACCCAGGGCAACGGTGACCCCGAAATTCTTCAGGGAGTTACTGTCACTGAACGCATACGTGTTCGTACGGGTATTGAAGCCGCCCGTCCGGAAGATGCTGCGGTAGAGGCTGAATGTCAGGGAATTTCTTTTCTTGCCTCCCAGCCAGGGTTCTGTAAAGGAGAAGTTATAGGACTGATAGGCCTTACCATTGGACTGAACACGAAGGCTCAGCTTCTGGCCGTCGCCTTCCGGCAAAGGCTGCCAGGCATCCTTATGCAGGATATTGGCGAGAGAAAAGTTAGCGAAAGTGATCCCCACGGTACCCGTCAAACCGATACCTCCACCCCAGCCGGCAGACAATTCCAGCTGGTTGCCCGATTTTTCCTCCACCGTCCAGTTGATATCCACCGTACCATCGTCCGGGTTAGGGTTAATGCCGGGCTGGATCTTTTCCTGGTTGAAGAAACCGAGGTTGGCAACCTGCCGGGTCGACCGGATGACATCACTACGGCTGAACTTGTCGCCGGGTATCGTGAACAATTCCCTGCGGATCACATATTCTTTCGTCTTATCGTTACCGGCAATGGTGACGTTCTTGATAGTCGCCTGAGGCCCTTCCGCCATCCGGATTTCGAAATCGATCGTATCGTTGTAGACCGCTGTTTCGACCGGATCGACGCGGAAGAAAAGATAGCCGTCATCCTCATAGAGATCGCTGATGGCGCCCCCTTCCTGGGTCACCTGCTTGCCCAGTTTCTTGTTCAGAATACCCAGATCATACACATCCCCTTTGTGAATACCGAGGATCAGCGTCAGAATAGAATCGGAGTATTTGGTATTCCCTTTCCAGGTAATATTACCGAAATAGTATTTCGCTCCTTCATCCACCTTGATGGCGATGTCCATTTTGCCATCGCGGATGACCTGCGTGTCGGCCACGATGGACGCATCACGATAACCCTGTTCGTTATAGTAGTTAATGACGTTTTGTTTGTCTTCCTCATACTTGGAGGCGGCGAATTTCGCTCCGCTGAATAGCTTGAACCGGAAATAAGGGTCCAGGAATTCCTTGGTGCTGGTGTAGGACAAAAAGCCCCAGTTGGAGATATAATCTCTCAGCGTGACGGAATCGTGCGGGCCATACGGCGTCATATTCGGAGGCGCGAAAAGGGTCAACCGGCTGAGCTCCTTGGTATCTTTCAGCTGCTTTTTAAGCTGCTGTGAGGTTATGGCTTTGTTGCCAAAAAAACTAATCTCCTCGATCCGGACCTTAGGGCCTTTCTCGATGTTGAACGTCAGGATCTCGGAGTTTTGTACGGCCGGGTCGTGGGACTCCGTGGTGGTGACCTTGGCATCCTGGTAACCTTTGTCAGAATAGAATTTCTTGATCGCCTGTACAGCCACCCGTTTCATATTCTCCGTTACGACCCGCCCTTTGATCAGCCCGGTCTTGGTAGTGAGGTCATCCGCATCTCCTTTCTTCACCCCTTTGAAATAAAAATTGGAAAGCCTTGGTCTTTCCGTCACGTTAATCTCGATATAGACGCTGCTGCCGACTAATTTGGTGTAATAGATGGCGATATCGGCGAAAAGATTCTGCTTCCAGAGGTTCATGATCGCTTTGCTGAAATTATCGCCGCCGGGAATGGTCACTTTATCGCCCACGGTGAGGCCCGAAATAGAGGTCAGCAGGGATTCGTCCAGGTATTTGGTGCCGGAGATCTTAATGCCGGCAATGGTGTATTCGTGAGGCGGATTTTTGGAATTGGAGAGTGCCATGAGCTCAGGATCGATGGAAATCCCGGGATGGGTTGTATCGGCCATGACAGCATGGATGGTATCGGTCAAGCGCGGTTTTGTTGTATCGGAAGTCGACGTTTTTGCGGAGTCAGTCAGATGCGCTTTTGTAGAATCGTTCACCTGGGCTTTAGCAGCAGTTGTAGTCAGTAAGCAGTAAGTGGTCAGTAAAAAAACACAAAACAGCGATCTTCGTAGCATCCAGTCGGTTTTTTAAATGTGCCGGAAACGCGCTTTTAAAAAAATTAGCGCCGTTTCCGGCAAAAGCGCTAAATTTTGTCCTTCGGACCACCGCCCGTCAGCGGCTTGAGGCGGCAAATTAAGGTGATTTATGAAAAGTGTTTGTTAAAAAGTAGGCCCAGGGGCGATTAAATCCTTTTGAATCTGCGCACTGGTCTTTCCAAACCGCCTTTCTCTTCCCTGAAAATCGAGTATGGCTTCATACAGGTTGTTCTTACGGAAGTCCGGCCAGCGAACGCTGGTAAAATACAATTCGGCATAGGCGAGCTGATATAGCAAAAAGTTACTGATTCGATATTCTCCGCTGGTCCTGATCATCAGTTCCGGGTCGGGAAAATCCCTTGTGGACAGGTATTGCTGCAGCGTGTCCTGGGTGATCGAGGCCGGATCGAGCTTTTCGGAACGGACATCCTGCGCCAGACTCTTGACAGCTTCGGTCAACTCCCAGCGGCTGCTGTAACTCAATGCCATCACGAGGTTGAGCCCCTGGTTGCCGGCTGTCAGCTCAAGCGCTTCACGGAGTTCCCTACTGGCGTACTCGGGCAGCATAGTCATATCTCCGATCACATGCAGCCGGATATTGTTCTTGTTCAGGGTCTCGACCTCCTTGCGGATGGTTTCTACCAGCAATTCCATCAACCCGGTGACCTCATAGGCCGGCCGGTCCCAGTTCTCCGTGGAAAAAGCATAGAGGGTCAGATAGCCGATACCCAGTTCCGCACAACCTTCTACGATATCCCGTACGCTCTCCACCCCATGAAAATGCCCGAATAGCCTATCCTGGCCTTTTTCCTGGGCCCACCTGCCATTCCCATCCATAATGATAGCAATATGGCGGGGCAGCTTTCCCAAATCTATTTTTTCTCTCAACCCATCCATAAAAAGCCTCTTAAGGGCCACAAATATAGGGGATTTGCGCTCCGCCCGCTAATTCGCGCTCGGGCGTATTGCAAAAAGTCGCCTCTCGCGCGAATTAATAATGATTGCCCTACCGGGCGTAGCGGGCTCCGCCGCTACTGGGCGCTCGGGCATTTGTAGGACATAATGTTAAAGGAAACAAAAATTACCCCCGTCACCCAGCTGTCATTCTGGTTGGAATAACCCCGCTGACGGCCCTGGATGCCAATGGGTGTACCGGTTGCATAAGAGCGGTCTTCCAGCTGATACCAGATGGTGGGCTGACCGTTGGGTAAATAGTGTGGCTGGGCATTGGGCGCATACGTGCCGCTGACATCGTCGATATAATCGGTGGTGGTAAAGCGATAGACGATTTCCGCCCCGATGTTGACCCGGCGGCTGATGTTATACTTGACTCCTGCCCCCATAGGAAAACAGACCGCCAGCGGAGCATATTCCTTCGGATAGCCCGGCGTCCCCTGGCCTTCCGTGCCCAGCGGCCGCAAATAAATTTTCTGGCCGTTCAGGTACGTATAGGGGTTGTAATAAAAGGTACCGATGCCGAAGGTGATATAGGGCGTGAACCGATGTGTTTCGCTGCCCGGAATGAACTTGAAGAAATTGAAGTCACCCTGCACGGCCAGCTCGTAAATATTGGTATTGAAGCTGAGATTTCGCCTGTACATGAACTCGTTATAGGAATTGTACTTGTCGGAATAGGCCAGAAAAGTATAGTTGGCCTCCACCCGGAGGGCCACATAACCGCCGAACTGTTTACGAAAAAAGGCCCCGAAAGCTATATTCGGGGTATTGAACCGGGGATTGGGATTGAGATCTCCGAAATACTGCGATGCCCCGACATTGAAACCATATTCCCCTTCATGTACGAATGCCTGTTCCTGTGCACACGCCCGCAGACCGAACCAACCAACGAGCAGGGCGCAGAAAATTACTCTTTTCATCATGATATAAAAAAATAACCTGATACGAAAACGAATTTTGTGAACTTTTCGTTTGCCAGGTTTCTAATTGATATGTTAAAAAAGCATGCCAAAGGTGAAAGGCAACTCAATTCCGGGTATCCAAACCCCAGGACAGTTTACCCCGTAAGGTTTGAAGGAAATTATTCTCATTCAGGCGAATGAGGCTCAACGTAAAGGACTCGCTCCGGACCGCCAGCTGGACTTGTTTGTCTACGATTTCCTTTCTCGAATCCAGCACACAAATGAAGTTTTCAGCCCTTCCTTCCACTTCGAATGAAATGATATTGTTATCCGGCACCACGATCGGGCGCACATTCAGGTTGTGGGGCGCCACCGGAGTAATGACAAAACTGGTCGATTCGGGAAAGACGACAGGCCCCCCGCAGCTCAGCGAATAGCCGGTAGATCCCGTCGGCGTCGCTACGATCAATCCATCGGCCCAGTAGGTGTTGAGGAATTCTCCATTGAGATAGGTATGGATCTTGATCATCGGCGAAGTATCTGTCTTATGAATAGCAAACTCATTGAGACCATATGGCACATCCCCGAACAGAGGCCGGTTGGCGTCAAGGTGAATCAACGACCGCTTGTCTACCACGAAAGTACGGTTGGCCAATGCTGTGACGGCCGTCGTCAGCTCCTCCTTCCCGATGCTGGCGAGAAATCCCAGGCGCCCGAAATTAATACCCACCACGGGGATGTTCTTGTCCCGCACAAGAGTGACAGTATCCAGCAGCGTGCCGTCACCACCCAAACTGATCAGGAATTCAATGGAATCATCCAGGTCGGCGGACTCCCGGAAAGTGCCGATATCTGAAGGCAGTACGAAAGCCGATCCGATCTGTTCCAGGAAAGGCTGATAAATCACCGGCTGCAAGTGTTGCCGGATCAATTCGTCGAATAGTCGTTGAACGCCGCCCTGCTGCTCATATTCTATCACCCGGCTGTAAATGGCTACTTTCACTAATTAAATATTCAGGTAATTCATCAAATGGTCGTAATTGTTGCGCAATTCATTCTCGTACAATTCTTCCCCAAAATAATATTTGACCTGGTATTCGTACCGCTGGAAAGTGGCGACAATATCGGAAATTTCGGCCTTGTTGATCCTCAAAGTGACGTAGAAATTGCCGGAAGGAGTATCCGAATAAGTATTGAGTTGAATGATCTGGGCGTCATTGGTCTCTACCAGCTTGCTGATCTCGGTAAATGCAAAGCTGACCTTTTCCATTTCAAGGACAATGATGCCGCCGGCATCGTTGACCCCGCAGACGCGGCCTAAATGTTTCAGCAGGTCCGTTGCAATGATAGCGCCGGTATACTCCGAGTCGTTGGCGACAACCGGGATCAGCGTGAGCCCGTTCTCATTGACCAGTTGCACCGCCTCGAAGAAAAAGGCTTCGGCATGAGCAACGATGGCGGAGAAGCCAGGTTGCAGTACCGACAGCAACGTACTGTCATCTTCTACATTCAGCAGGTCTTCTTCGCTGACCAGTCCGGCCAATTTGTCCTCCGTAACGACCGGCAGATGAGTGACATGAAAATCCGCCATCAGATCCAGGGCCTGAGCGACCGGGTCATTCAGATGCAGGGAAGGGATAGCGACAGATATGATTTCTTTGTTTAGCAATATTTCTTTGTTATAAGTAAAGACGAAATAAATCAGGCTACCGCTGCCGGTTCATTCAATTTTCGCAAAAATTTAAGCAAAATTGTATTGAACTCCTCGGGCCTTTCCATCATCGGCGCATGACCGCATTTGTCAATAAAATGCAATTCACTGTTCGGTATCAACTTGTGAAACTCATGACCTACGAAAGGAGGAGTGATCGCATCATTGTTCCCCCAGATCAGCAAGGTAGGTTGTTTGATCTGACTAACCTCTTCGCCCATGTTATTCCGGATAGCATTCTTGGCCAGCGCGATGATCTTGATGGCCTTCATGCGGATATTGACCGTTTCATACAACTCGTCCACCAGCTCCTTGGTGGCTATCTTAGGATCGAAGAAGGTTAATTCTGTCTTTTTGCGGATATATTCATAATCCTGCCTTTTAGGGTAGGTATCTCCCATGCCATTCTCAAACAGGCCGGAACTGCCGGTCAATGTCAGCGATCTGATGCGCTCGGGGTGCCGCAGCACGTATAGCAGGGCAACATGCCCCCCCAGCGAATTGCCCAACAGGTTGATATCCTTGTAACCCCTGTATTCGACGAACTCATGGACATACTTCTCCAGCCCTCCCACTGTCGTATGGATCAGTGCAAGGTCCAATAAGGGCAATATGGGCACCACTACCTTATACTGCTGGCGGAAATAGTCGATCTGACCGCTGAAATTACTCAATGCTCCGAACAATCCGTGTAATAACAACAACGGTTCGCCTATCCCTTCCTCGATAAATCTGAACTTGTCGTCTTGTTTAATTTCGTATTCCATCAGCTAATAAGTTCTAACCCTGTAATTAACCGCTAAAATAAACGTTTTACCTTAAAAAACCACTTCATAAACGCCCGAAAAAATCCTCCAAACGGGCGAACATTCCCTCGAACCATGGGACAAATTTACCGAATTCATTGATTACAACCGGACCCCAGGGCCGGATAAACGGGTAAGTCACAGAGGAGGCCATGGTAGCCCTGGCTATCAGATGCACCTGCACAGCATAAAACAGCAGAACGCTCAGGATAACAGTATAGAGCGCCGCATAAAGGATAATACCGGCCAGTTTATTGAGCCAGCCCATAAGGGCCAGGTCGACAGCCTTTTCAACCAACCGTGCGCCCAGTCGCACAATGATCACCACTCCTACGAATACCAGCAGAAAAGCAACGACCGGCGGCCACCGGGACAAGTGGTGGGTCGCCCAGCTGGCTACGATAGCCGATAGCTTGACGGCTGCAGCCAGACCTACTATCAGCGATACCGCAGAAAAAATGGCAATAATAAAGCCCTGACGAAAGCCCCTGAAAATGGCCATGACCATGAACAGCAGGAACAGGACATCGATGGTCATTATTTTGCCAATAATTCTTTAGCCACAGCGCTGATGGTCTTCCCATCGGCCTGTCCGGCTAATTGTTTGCTGGCCACGCCCATTACTTTTCCGATATCGGCCGGAGAAGCAGCCCCCGTCTCGGCAATGATCTTCTTCAGTATGGCTTTCAACGCCTCGCTATCCAGCTGCTGAGGAAGGAACTTTTCTATCACGGTGATCTCCTCCTCCTCTTTTTTGGCAAGGTCGGGCCGCTTTTGTTCCTGGTAAATGGCCAGGGAATCCTTGCGTTGCTTGACCAGCTTCTGCAGGAGCTTCGTCTCATCCTCTTCTTTGAGTTCGCCTCCGGCGCCTTCCGCCGTCTTGGCAATGATAATCGCAGCCTTGATGGCACGCAGGCCACGCAATGCGCCTTCATCCTTTGCCAGCATGGCCGTTTTCAATTCGCCCATTACTTTTTGTTCTAAACCCATATAATAGCTATTTAAGGTTCCAGCTTATTCGTTTTCATTTGCTGTTCCCGGAATTTATTATAAAAATCACGGGCAAACTGCTTCATCTCCCCCATCAGCACCGGGTCCTGCGTAGCACGCTGATACGTCTCCGCCATGGTCATCAGGGTCTGGTAGAAGAAATCGGCCATTTCATCGACCATCATTTCCTTGGTCCACAGGTCGATCCGCAAGGCTGTCTTGTCTGCACCGTCCCAGAAAGCCAGCATCATAGCCTTGGCACGACGCGCATTCTCTGCAGTCGAATCCGTGGCGTTCCACCGGATGTCTTCCGGAACACGGTCTTTGTCTAAAGTAACGTCAATACTGATTGAAGATGTTGCCATATAAAAAATTGCAAGTTAGTCAAGTTAGTTCATTGGCCGGAAAACTTTCCCGATCCCTTCCCATAAGGCATCAATCGACCCCCGCCGACTGTATGCGCCACGCCGGTCAAGGCCTCTCCTGATCAGGTCCATCCGACCGTTCTCGTCCTTATAGATCCGCATCAACTGAGCAGCCAGCGAAGCGGGGTCACCTGCGCCCGCCAGGAGGGCGGCATCACCCGCGATTTCCTGCAGCAGACTGCCATCCGCTACAATGACAGGCACCCCTGCTGCCCATGCATTCAACAGCGGAGCGCCCAGGGTATGGCCATCGAAGAGCAATAAGACAGCATAGGCAGCCCGGCTCAACTGTCTGACTTCCGCTGTCGGCCGGTCCTCCTGCCAATGGACGTCCTCCCGGTATTTATAGGTCGCCAGCCGCTGTCTGATCACCTCCGCGGACCCGTTGATCTCTCCCGTCAGAATCAATTGCATGTTGGACTGCTGTCTTTTCTTGAACAGCGAAAACGCTTTCAGCAAATTGATCACGTCCTCGTCCACAGCGTCCGCCAGATCGGCCAGGAAGTATTCTTTTCCCCGCACATATTTCCTTTTTATTTCTTCTTTTTCCGCGGCAGCCAAAGGGCCCTTTACCCCGGCATCCTCCTCTATGGCCGCCGGCAGGACCAATATCTTTTCTTCCATCCCTTCGGCTGCCGGAGGCTTGCCGGAGGCGATGCCGGGTCGACAACCGGCCAGCCAGGCCCGGTCACGGCCGGTAAAACAAAAGATCACCGCCGCCCGCTGCAGACTCGCCGCAAGCCTCGCCTTGTAAATGGAGGGATAAAGCCTGCTCTTCCTCTTCTCATCGGGGTTAGCCTTTTCAGGCATCCAAAGACATTGAGGAACGTCCGATAACTTAGCGCTTATACCCCCCGTTAGCATGATCAAATCCGCGTGATATTGTCTCGCCAGTCGTGGAATCTGGCGGTCATACCACCACCGCCAGCCGAAGCTGCCGGGCAACGCACGCCGCACCAGCACTGAATCGCCGGAGATCCCATCGAGCATGCCGGGACGAAAGGTATGATCGACGACGAAAAGCCATTTTACAGCCTTGTCTCCGGCAAGGGCCGCTGCGGCAGCAAGTATGAGTCGACTTCTTTCACTGCCGGGCCCCGCATATTGCAAGGGCCGGCAATCCAGCAAAATGAGCATAAAGGCAAAGGTAATTAAGGTGGTGGAATCAGGTAACCAGGCTTATTTATCCACTTTTTGCCAGCATCAGTTCGCTGAAAATCAATTACTTGAATATAACAAACGTTTAAGAATGATGTGGTTTTTACGGTCCGTGAATATCGAGTAGTAACGCTTTGGCCCCATTATTGCAGATTTATAACTTTGTTAATAATCCGTTTCAATGAAAAATCCGTGCTTATGAAAAGTGTGTACCCCTTTCTATTTACTGTTATTTCATTAGCAGCGAATATACCTGTCAAAACCTTCGCCCAGTGCATGTGTTCCGCCGGAGTACCTGCCACGCCAGTTTCCTACGTCACAACGCTGGCTCCCACTACTGCAGCAACCGCAACCATCAACTTCCCGATGTTCAACCCCAGTATAGGCACTTTGGCCTGTGTGTCCTTGCAGGATACTATTTCCACCGTCTCGACGACCTATGTCACTAACAATGCGCCTGACTCGGTCAAATACAAATTCGAGCTCAGCATCAATAACGATATCGAAGGCCCGGGCGGCTTGTCTTCCACTCCCGATTTAAGTACAACTTTCCTGGATACGCTGGCAGGCCTCGGACAACCGGGCAGCTCTGCCGTCAACGGGCCGGACAGCCTTTTCATCAACGCCCCGGATTCCAACGGCACAGGGAACACGGCAGGTTACCTCGGCACGGGCACTGTCGGTCTGACCTATACGATCGACGGCGGATTGGAGACCCTGAAAGGCGGTATCAACTATGCCGATACGATCGTCACCGTCTATTCCGGCGTCTTTAACCTTACTTACTATTGGTGCCCGGCGACTGAGCTAGCCACCACCATTACCAATTTTACGGCAATACCCAACGGCAATACCATTGGTTTGCAATGGTTAGCCAATAATCAACAATCCAATACCAGTTATGTCATCCAAATCAGTACAGACGGGCAGAACTTCTCGAACCTCGGAACGGCAGAAAGTAACGCTTCTTCAGAAGGTTCTTCTGCAGAATACCAATATCAATACAACTTTAATCCGGCTAATGTGGGCAAGCTCTATTTCCGGATCGAAGAAGTAAGCCCTTCCGGGACAATCAGCTATTCCGTCGTCGTAGTCGTCAATCCCGGCGCCGGCGGAACGGGCGATATCAGTTACCAGACCTTCCCCAACCCGGCTACGAACAGCCTGCTGTTCCAGTTCAACAGCAACCAAACCGGCAATTTCGTGCTGGAGCTGGTCAATACGGCCGGGCAGATCGTTCAGCAAAAGGCAGTCACCCTGGCGGAAAGCAGCCAGATCAGGCTGGACTTCGATCCGCAACCTGCCAATGGGCTGTATTTCCTGCGGGCGGTCGACCTTACGCACAACAAAAGCTATGTGAGCAAGGTATTCATCAATTAGCCTATGAAAACCATAGATCCGGTTTCTCTATGAAAAGCCGCCTAAATAGGGGCTTTTCCTTTTTTTCCGTAGATTTATCCTGGAGCCATAATGCCTTTTCAATGGACCGGATGAATCTAACACGGCACCAGCACCTTCTTCAGCAGAATCAAGGGTCTGGCAGCTTATGTTTGTCTATTGGCCATTTATCTGTAGATTTGTCACAAATACTTTTCACTTTGCCTAACATGAACATCGAAAATATGGAATACAATACCACGCGGAACCACCTGGTGATGCGTGAGTATGGCCGCCATATCCAGAAAATGATCGAATATTTGCTGAGCCTGGAAGACAAGGAAAAGCGCCAGCGCAATGCCTATGCCGTCATTGAACTGATGGGTTTCCTTAACCCTCACCTGAAGAATGTCGAAGATTTCCGTCATAAATTGTGGGATCATCTTTTCCTCATTTCTGATTTTAAGCTGGAAGTTGCTTCCCCTTATCCCATTCCTACCCGGGAGACCCTCAAAGCCAGACCGAAGCCTTTACGCTATCCTAAACGGTACCCCAAATTCTCGCACATGGGGAAAAACCTGGAGATCGTCATCAACAAGGCGCTGGCGGAAGAAAATCCCGACAAACGCAACGGTTTTGCCAATGCCATTGCCTATTACATGAAACTGGCCTATAATAACTGGCATAAAGAGACCGTCCATGATGACGCTATCCAGGCCGAGCTCTCCCAGCTTACCGGCGGGCAGCTGGAATTCACCAACACCCCGTATGTCAAGAGTTTCCGGCCCAACGAAAACCGCGAGCGCGAAAGAAGCGGATATGGCGACTATCGCAACAAACGGAACCAGAAATTCCAGCAACGGAATAACAACCGGAACAATGACCGGAATAACGACCGGGGCGGGGGCGCCAATAAATTCAAAAAGAAACGGTTCTAGGAGATCTCCACAAAAACAAGGAGCGTGCATTCATTCGAAGTCATCGGCGGAAAAAAACTACAGGGAGAGATTACTCCGCAGGGAGCCAAAAACGAAGCCTTACAGATTATCAGCGCCGTCCTGCTGACCCCGGAGAAAATGACGATCTCCAATATACCCGATATATTGGACGTCAACCTCCTGATCGAACTACTGGGTGAGATGGGTGTGAAGATCGACAGGATCTCTCGTGACACCTGCATTTTCCAGGCGAGTACTATTCACATTGATTACCTGCGCAGCGATGCCTTTCGCAATAAGAGTGGCAAGCTGAGGGGATCAGTGATGCTGGCCGGCCCCATGCTGGCCCGTTTCCGCAAGGCCTTTATCCCCAAACCCGGCGGGGACAAGATCGGCAGGAGAAGGCTGGATACGCACATCATAGGCTTTGAAAAGCTGGGCGTCAGATTTACTTACCAACCCGAAGAAGGTCTTTTCCACCTCGAAGCGCCCCATTTGAAAGGCTGCTATCTGTTGCTGGACGAACCTTCTGTCACCGGTACAGCCAACATAATAATGGCCGCCGTCATGGCCGAAGGCACTACTACCATTTACAACGCTGCCTGCGAGCCCTATATCCAGCAGTTGTGCAAAATGCTGACCCGGATGGGCGCGAAGATCAGCGGTATCGGCAGCAACCTCTTGCAGATCGAAGGGATATCTTATCTCGGCGGAACCGAACACCGTATGCTGCCCGATATGATCGAGATCGGATCGTTCATCGGTCTGGCAGCCATGACGCAGAGCGATATCACTATCAAGAATGCCGGGATCGACCACCTCGGCATCATCCCCGATAAGTTCCGGCAGCTAGGGATCCAATTGGAATACCAGGGCGATGACATTCATATCCCCGCGCAGGACATTTATGAGATCCAGAATTTCCTTGACGGCTCAGTCCTCACGATCTATGACCATCCCTGGCCCGGCTTCACCCCGGACTTGCTGAGCATCGTGCTGGTCGTCGCCACCCAGGCCCGGGGTTCGGTGCTGATCCACCAGAAAATGTTCGAAAGCCGCCTGTTCTTCGTCGATAAGCTGATCGACATGGGGGCCCAGATCATCCTTTGCGACCCTCATCGCGCCGCTGTGATCGGCATGGCGCGGGAGCATCCCCTCCGGGGCGTCAGCATGAGCAGCCCCGATATCCGGGCGGGCGTAGCCCTGTTGATCGCCGCCCTCAGCGCGGAGGGAAAAAGCATTATCCAGAATATCGAACAGATCGACAGGGGATACCAGTATATCGACCAACGGCTACGGCATCTGGGGGCCCAAATCAACAGAATATGAGCGCCGCTCCAAAGATCATCATTATCACGGCCCCTTCGGGCGCGGGGAAGACGTCCATTACCCGGTACCTGCTGGACAAATACCCCACCCGGCTGGCTTTTTCCGTTTCAGCCGCCACGCGCACCCCCCGGGCCCATGAAAAGGATGGCGTGGACTATTATTTTCTNNGTTCTTACCCTGGATACCTTCAAACAAAAAATCCAGCAGAACGCCTTTGTGGAATGGGAGATGGTGTACGAAGGAAAGTTCTATGGCACCCTGAAAAGCGAGCTGGAGCGGATCTGGCAGCAGGGCAAGACCCCCCTGCTGGATATAGAGGTCAAAGGGGCCATCCATATCCGGGAACAATACCCCCATTCTACGCTGGCTCTCTTTATCGAGCCGCCGTCCGTCGACGAACTGCGGCGCAGGCTGGAGATGAGAGGCACCGAAACCATCGAAAGCCTCCTGGCCAGGGTCAACAAGGCCTCCTACGAGATCTCTTTCAAGCATCATTTCGATAAAATCATCGTCAACGACGATCTGACCAAAGCCTGCCGGGAGGCGGAAAAGGCCATTATGGAGTTTCTCGGCCCTCCTGCCGCCGGCCCAAATCCGGAAATATAGAAAAATCCGATTTTTCCGACTATTTTCGTACCGTATGGTCAATACGAATACCCTTATCTGGATTGTGCTCGCCTGGCTGATGATCGCCTTTTTTTCGGGGATCGAGGTCGCCTTTATCAGGGCCAACAAGCTGGCAATCGAGCTGAAGAAACAGCAGGGGCTGAGCAGTGGCATCATCCTGTCCAATTTCCTGGACGCTCCTGGCCAGTTTATCGGTACGACTCTCACTGGTTTTAATATCTCGCTGGTTATCTTCGGGCTGATGGTCGGTGAGACCTTCCTGCCGGCATGGAATTTCCTTCTCACTAAAGTGCATTGGGCCGGCAGCTATGTGAATGCCACCCATCTTTTTTTTGAGACCGCAGTCGCCTCCGGGTTCATTTTGATCTTTGGAGAATTCATCCCCAAAGCCCTTTTCCGCGCCAACAGTAATTCCCTGCTAAGCTTTTTCGCCAGCACCATGGGAGTCTTCAATAAGCTGCTGTATCCTTTGGCCGGCTTCTTCGCATCGATCTCCGAGTGGATACTGAAATATGTTTTCAATGTGCGGATGGACGAACGGAAGGAGACCTTTTCAGGTACCGACATCGATCATTTCCTGCAGCAGACAAGTTATTTGGAAGAAGACCCCAACGATCTGAACAGAAACCTTTTAGAAGCCGCGCTGGCCCTTCCTAAGGTCAGGGTCAGGGAATGCCTGGTGCCGAGGAAAGAGATTGAAGGAGTGGACATGAACCTCACCATGGAAGAAGTCAGGCAAAAATTTGTCGATACCCGGCTAAGCAAGCTGGTCGTGTATGACGGCAACCTCGATCACGTAACCGGCTATGTCCACCAGCTGGACCTGTTCAAAAACCCTCCTTCCATCAAGACGATCCTCCACCCCATTCCTGCCGTACCGGAGAGCATGTCTGCAACCGACCTCATCAATAAGTTCAGCCGCGAAAGAAAAAGCATTGCCTGGGTCGTAGACGAGTTCGGCGGCACAGCCGGCATCGTGACAATGGAAGACCTGCTGGAAGAAATCTTCGGTGAGATCCGCGACGAATATGACACCGAAGAGTTTGAAGAAAAGAAATTATCCAACGATGAATTTATCTTCTCCGGCCGCCTCGAGCTGGATTATCTCAATAAGAAATACGGGCTGGATCTGCCTGACAGTGAATCGGAAACGCTCTCCGGCTATATCATCAACCAGCACGGCACCATTCCCCGCCTGAAGGATCGCATCATTATCGGCGACTACGAATTCGAAATCGTGAATGTCAGTGATACGCGCATCGAAATGGTGCGGATGAAAGTGCTGAAATAGGCTGTAGTAGCTCTACTACGCTGAATTAACCAATGTTAAGCCGTGGTTAAACGACCCCGGTAATTTTTGCATTCTGACATTTTTAAGCAACTTCGTCCTCTCGAGCGATAAACGAATAAAACTTACCCTCTCATAGAGGAATTTT